>NZ_VMMM01000006.1:0-84718 GCF_013277195.1 Streptococcus sp. 2579 | reverse complement strand
GCTCTTTGATTTTCATTGATTGTTAAATCATTTTATTTTCAAAGTATATCTTTTTTAGGAACAGAAAGCAAGAAAAATTTGACTGAAAGTGTCTCAGCCGATTGGAAAGGCGCGCTTTAGGCTAGAAAACATCTTATTTTCCAGATTGAAAAAAGGCTTTCTTTCTGCTATAATCGTATAAAATACTTACTTTAGGAGTTCTTATGAAAGTTGTTAAATTTGGAGGTAGCTCTCTTGCCTCTGCTAGTCAATTAGAAAAAGTTTTAAACATCGTAAAAAGCGATCCAGAGCGTCGTTTTGTAGTTGTTTCTGCACCAGGAAAACGCAATGCTGAAGATACTAAGGTTACGGATGCCTTGATTAAATACTACCGCGACTATGTTGCTGGTAACGATATTAGCAAGAGCCAAAGCTGGATTATCGATCGCTATGCCGCTATGGTTAGTGAACTAGGTCTTAAACCAGCTGTGCTAGAAAAAATTTCTAAAAGCATTCGTGCCTTGGCCACTCTTCCTATTGAAGAAAATGAATTTCTCTACGACACTTTCCTAGCAGCCGGTGAAAATAACAATGCTAAATTGATTGCTGCCTATTTTAACCAAAATGGTATTGATGCACGCTATGTGCACCCTCGAGAAGCTGGTATTGTGGTCACAAGTGAACCTGGTCACGCTCGCATCATTCCATCAAGTTATGACAAGATTGAAGAATTGACAAATGCAAATGAAGTCCTTGTCATTCCTGGTTTCTTTGGAGTTACCAAGGAAAATCAAATCTGTACCTTCTCACGTGGAGGCTCTGACATCACTGGTTCTATCATTGCTGCAGGGGTTAAGGCCGATCTCTATGAAAATTTTACGGATGTTGATGGTATCTTTGCAGCCCACCCTGGTATTATCCACCAACCACACTCGATTCCTGAGTTAACCTACCGTGAAATGCGTGAGTTGGCCTATGCAGGATTCTCAGTTCTTCATGACGAAGCTCTTCTTCCTGCCTACCGAGGAAAAATTCCTCTAGTTATCAAGAATACCAACAACCCTGACCATCCAGGTACTCGTATCGTTCTAAAACACAGTAGTGATGAATTTCCAGTTGTGGGAATTGCTGGTGACTCAGGCTTTGTCAGCATTAATATGTCTAAATACCTTATGAACCGTGAGGTTGGATTTGGACGCAAGGTTCTGCAAATCCTTGAAGATCTTAACATCGGTTGGGAACATATGCCAACCGGTATCGACGATCTTTCAACCATCCTCCGTTCTCGCGAACTAACTCCTATCAAGGAAGAAGAAATCCTGCGTCAGTTGGTTCAAAAGGCTGAAGTAGACCATGCAGAAATCGAACACGACCTTTCAATCATTATGATTGTTGGAGAAAAAATGAAGAGTCATATCGGAGTAACTGCTACTGCAACTCGCGCTTTATCTGAAAATAAGATCAACATCCAGATGATGTCTCAAGGTTCTAGTGAAGTTTCTATCATGTTTGTTGTCAATAAAGACCAAGAGAAAGCAGCTATCAAAGCCCTCTACAATGCCTTTTTCGGTGAAAGTAAGGAAGACTAATCATGGCCCAATCGCTTAATAAAACAGTGCTTCTCAGCACGACAGGCACTTCCTACCTCTCTATAGCTGGGAAAGTTGGGAAATTCCTTGTCGGAGATCAGGCCTTGGAATTTTACCCAGATGTCAATGTCGAACAATTTATCCAGATTCCTTGGAGCCATATCAATCAGATTGGAGCCAATGTCACTGGACGAAAAATCAGTCGCCACTTCGAAGTCTTTACAGACAAAGGAAAATTCCTCTTTGCTTCAAAAGACTCAGGTGCCATTCTCAAAATTGCACGCGAAAATCTGGGAAATGACAAGGTCGTCAAACTTCCTACCCTGATTCAGACAATTAGCCAAAAATTTAAAAATCTATTTGCAAAAAAGTAGAAACTTTAGTATAATCATAGCAACGGATAAGTAGGTTATCTTCTTCTTTCAGAAAGTCTGCGGGTGCTGCGAGCAGATAGGAGGGATAGGTGAAATTCTACCGTTGGTAACAATTACATAAACAATCAAGTGCACACCTGTGAAGTTGGATGGAACCGTGGCCCTGCCACTCCAACGCTTTGTCAGGTGTGCTTTTTTCATAAAGGAGTTCTTATGTTAGATATCAAACGTATTCGTACAGACTTTGATGCTGTCGCAGAAAAATTGGCTACACGTGGTGTAGATGCTGCTGTCTTGAATGAGATGAAAGAAATCGATGCTAAGCGTCGTGACATCTTGGTCAAGGTTGAAACTCTCAAGGCAGAACGTAACACAGTTTCTGCTGAGATTGCCCAAGCTAAGCGCAACAAGGAAAATGCAGATGACAAGATTGCTGCCATGCAAACTCTATCTGCTGAAGTCAAAGCCTTGGATGCTGAATTGGCAGAAATAGATGCTAAATTAACAGAATTTACAACGACTCTTCCTAACATCCCAGCTGACAGTGTTCCTGTTGGGGCTGATGAAGATGACAATGTGGAAGTTCGCCGTTGGGGGACTCCACGCGAGTTTGACTTTGAGCCAAAAGCTCACTGGGATCTCGGTGAAGACCTTGGTATCCTTGATTGGGAACGCGGTGGTAAGGTAACAGGCGCTCGCTTCCTCTTCTATAAAGGCCTCGGTGCTCGTTTAGAACGTGCTATCTACAACTTTATGTTGGATGAACATGGCAAAGAAGGCTATACTGAAGTCATCACACCTTACATGGTTAACCATGACTCTATGTTTGGTACTGGTCAATATCCAAAATTCAAGGAAGATACTTTTGAATTGAGCGACAGCAATTATGTCCTTATCCCTACAGCTGAAGTTCCTCTGACAAACTACTACCGTGATGAAATCCTTGACGGCAAAGACCTGCCAATTTACTTCACTGCTATGAGTCCATCATTCCGTTCTGAGGCTGGTTCAGCTGGCCGTGATACTCGTGGCTTGATTCGTTTGCACCAATTCCACAAGGTTGAAATGGTCAAATTTGCCAAGCCAGAAGAATCTTACGAAGAATTGGAAAAAATGACAGCCAACGCTGAAAATATTCTTCAAAAACTCAACCTTCCATACCGTGTCGTTGCTCTCTCTACAGGAGATATGGGCTTCTCAGCTGCTAAGACTTACGACTTGGAAGTTTGGATTCCAGCACAAAATACCTACCGTGAAATCTCAAGTTGTTCAAACACAGAAGATTTCCAAGCCCGTCGTGCCCAAATCCGTTACCGTGATGAAGCAGATGGCAAGGTGAAATTGCTCCATACCTTGAATGGTTCTGGACTTGCAGTTGGACGTACAGTGGCTGCTATTCTTGAAAACTACCAAAATGCAGATGGTTCTGTGACCATCCCAGAAGTTCTTCGTCCATACATGGGTGGAGCTGAAGTCATCAAACCATAAAAAATAAGGTTTAGCTATTTCTAGCTAGACCTTTTTTCGTAACCAAATCAGATAAGCGCCTAATACAAAGAGTAAAATAATTAAGCAAATAGCGGTTTCAGCCACTACCAAATAATCCAAAAATGGAAGTTTCAAGATTCCCTGAGCCATCTTAAGCGAAGTAGCTGTGATAATGGTCGGGAAAGTGAGGGCTGAGAAGGCTGGTTGAAAGCCTTGCTTTAAAATATTGGGTAGGCGAGTCAAAACAAAGAAAAAGAAAGATTGAGAAGACAAGATCATGACAATCAAGAGCCAAGTCGGTAGACTGGCTCCTCCAACTCGAACTAGAGAAGCCAAGAGTAGAGAGAAGGGAGCGCAATAGATTCCTTCTTGTCCAAGCAAGGCTAGTGGGAGTGGATGTTTCTTTAAATCGCTATAAATAAGGGGATAGAGATAGAAGGTCAAGAGAAAACCAAAACTCAAGGTCGCATAGGCAATTTCGATGATGCCTACCAGAGGATAGGTCAAGGCAGCCACCGCTATCCCCACATAGAGAACCGTCCAGCTAGGAGTCGCATGAACCCTACGACCTGGACAGGCAAACTTGATGGTGAAATCAGCAATCAAGGCCAAGTCCAAGAAAAATGAAAACCACCAGAGCCCTTGCGCTACCAAAGGAAGATGAGGGAATACGCGAAAGACATAAGTTGATAAAATCATCCCAGCCATGGGAAAGGTTGCCATCCCTGATAAAAGAGGGGGCTTGGTCAATTCTTGCTTGGTTTCCTTCCAATTAAAGAGATGAAGAATCAGAAAGTAAATCCACAAAATCAAACCTGTCAGACTCAACAGATGGGACAGAACCGGCAACGTATCTAAAATAAGATTTCCAGCTCCTGCCAAACCTAGCAAACAACCTGAAAATACTAAGGGGAGTTTTTTCATCCTAACCTCCAATAATCATGTTAGTTTCAGTATATCATAAAAGTGCTTAAATGAGGACTTAATACTCATCGAAAATCTCTTCAAACCACGTCAGCTTCTATCTGCAACCTCAAAACACTGTTTTGAGCAACCTGCGGTTAGCCTCCTAGTTTGCTCTTTGACTTTCATTGAGTATTAAAAAAAAAAAAACGAAGTCCGATTATTTCAGACTTCATTTTACTCAGATATGAATTAAGCATAAGGTTGCAATTCTGGGTTAATTGGGGTATTAGCTAGATTGTTGGCATAGTTACAGAGGCTTGCTAGACTGACACCAAGAACCACATCCAAGGCATTTTGTTGGCTATAACCAGCTTCTAAAAACTCAGCTAAGGCTTCATCTCCTACACGACCCTTGGTATTGATAACTGCCAAGGTAAACTTAGCTAGGGTGTCCAATTTAGGATCTGTTTCAATTGGAGTACGATTGCGAAGGGCTTGAAGCAGATCATCATTCATCTGGATTTGTTTGATTGAAAAGGCTGTGTGACCTGCAACACAGAAGGCACAACCATTGGTCACGGCTGCCGTGATTTGCACGACTTCGCGCTCAACGGGTGTCAGGCTATTGCGACGGTTGATAGCTCCGACAGTACGATAAGCCTCTAAAGCAGTCGGTGCATTAGCCAAGAGACCGATTAGGTTGGGAATATAGCCATTGTTATCTTTTTCTACTGTTTCAAGAACCTCTTTCACTTCTGCTGGCGCTGATTCTACTGTATGAATTGTAAATGTTGTCATCATAAAACCTCTTTTCATGTTGTTGAAATCTAGTCTATCACAGATTCTATACCTTGTATAATATATATTTTAAATTACACTGATAGAAATTTTTTATGAAAGCAAAAAATCACACGCGGTGTGTGATTCCATTATTTATCAAAATACTTTTTAGTTTCAGCAATAACGACTGGCGACAAGACCAAGAGGGCAATCAAGTTTGGCAGAGCCATCAAGGCGTTGACAATATCTGCGATAATCCAAACCATATCCAACTCGATAAATCCTCCCAGCAAGACCATGAGCACAAAAACCACACGGTAGAGCCAGATAAAGCGAACCCCAAAGAGGAACTCAAAACAGCGTTCTCCATAGTAGTTCCAACCTAGAATCGTTGTAAAGGCAAAGAGAACAAGGAAGATGGTTAAGAGGGCAGGTCCAAAGTGTGAAAAGACTGTTGAGAAGGCTGACTGAGTCAAAGCCACTCCATTCAAGTCACCACTCCAAACACCAGTTACCAAGATGGTCAAACCAGTCAGAGTACAGATAATGAGGGTGTCAATAAAGGTTCCTGTCATGGAAATCAAACCTTGCTCTACTGGTTCATTTGTCTTAGCCGCAGCAGCTGCAATGGGAGCAGAACCCAGACCAGATTCATTTGAGAACACACCACGCGCCACACCATTTTGAATAGCCATCCGAACGCTAGCACCAGCAAATCCACCTACCGCAGCAAGGGGATTAAAAGCTGAGGTAAAGACTAAAGCAATTGTAGAAGGAATTTTCCCGATATTAAAGAAAATAACTGTAAGAGTTCCTAAGATATAAATGATAGCCATAAAAGGCACAACAGTAGTTGAAACCTTTGAAATGGACTTGAGTCCGCCAAAGACTGCAATCGCTACAAAGACAGACAAGACGAGAGCAGTGATAGCTGGCGAAATAGTCGTTGTATTCTGGATAGATTCTGTAATCGAGTTAACTTGAGTGAAGGTTCCGATTCCCAAGAGAGCAACCAGTACTCCTGCTACTGCAAACAAAACAGCAAGTGGACGCCACTTTTTTCCCATCCCTAGAAGGATATAATGCATGGGACCTCCCGCTACTGCACCATGGTCGTCCTTGGTGCGGTATTTGATGGCCAAGAGTCCTTCCGCATACTTGGTAGCCATTCCAAAGAAAGCCGCCATCCACATCCAAAAGAGGGCTCCAGGCCCCCCCACCTTGATAGCCGTCGCAACCCCTATGATATTCCCTGTTCCAACGGTTGATGCCAAGGCTGTACACAGAGCTGCAAAACTGGATACATCCCCATGTCCCTTATCCTGGATAAAAATAAGCTGAAAGGCCTTGGGCAGACGCAAAACCTGCAAGAGTCCTAGCCGAATAGTTAGGTAAAGCCCTGTTCCGACCAATAAAATCAAGAGGGGCGGTCCCCAAGCAAAAGCATCGATTGATTTAAGCAATTCTAACATTTCCTTCTCCTATCTTTTCAACCCCAAAAGAAAGAGCACATGCAAGATACATGTACTCTGGAATGCTTAGATAAATGCTAAAAAGCGGTCTATCCTAGCTCTGTCCTTTTACCTGAGAGTTTGAGCAGTTGCCTGCCTTGCCCCTTCGGTGCCTTTACGGTCTCTCCAGAGTTCCGTCCATTTACAGTCATGGAAAATCAAACGATTCCCCACTTCTATTAAACTTCATTCGGTGTTGGTATTTAATTGATTCTTATTTTACAAAAAATGTTGGCTTTTGTCAATGTGTTTATTAGTAAAAATTAGTTCAACAGTTTTTACTTTATAAAGTCCAGAATACTGCTATCCTTTAAAAGTGACAATAGTTGCGCCACTCCCTCCAGCATTTTGTGGGGCATAGCCGAAACTCTTGACATGTTTGTTTCTTTGTAGGTATTTGGTGACACCTTCACGGATGACACCTGTTCCAATACCATGAATGATATCAACTTGAGCCATATTATTAAGCAAGGCTTGGTCGATAAAGGCATCTAGCTCATTCATGGCCTCTTCATAACGTTTGCCTCGAAGGTCCAGTCTGGCTTGTGGGCCACGACCAGAAGTTCGTTTCACGACATTGACCTGTTTCTTCTTGACTTGCTTTTCTTGCTGGGCTTGAACAAGGTCAAACTCTTTCTCTTCCAAGGTCATCTTAATCAAGCCAACTTGGGCTTCCCAACGGCCATCCTTAAGTTGACTGGTCAGGGTACCACGCTGTCCATAACTGAGAACAACGATATCATCTCCCACCTTTGGAGCACGTTTTTTCTTGGCCTTTTGAAGGACCTTGTTTTTAGACAAGTCCACTTTTTCAGGAGCCAATTTTTTCAGCTTGGCCTTGGCTTCAATGATTTCATGAGGTTTGAGCTGGGACTTACTGTGGAGATTTTTGAGAATCTGGTCACTCTCACTGAGGGCCATGGCCACAATCTCAGCAGCCTGTTCACGCGCCTTATTAAGCTCGGTTTCCTTTTCACGATTGAGTTCATTGTAGAGTTTTTTTAGCGCACGATTCATCTTGAGATTTTCTTGCTCCACCTCACGGATATTGTCCAAGCGTTTGCGACTCTCTAACGTCTGCTCTTCCAGTTGCTCAATAATCCGATTGACATCATTGTCCTGATCGACCTGCTGGCTTGCCTCCCCTACAATAACTTCAGATAAGCCTAAACGTTTAGCAATTTCAAAGGCATTGCTTCGGCCAGGAACTCCCTGCATAAAGCGATAGGTCGGGCGTAGAGTTGCAGTATTAAACTCCATGCTGGCATTTTGCACAAAGGCTGTCTCAATACCGTAGGCCTTGAGTTCCGGATAGTGGGTAGTCGCCATAGTCTTGACTTGACGCAGGCGAAGGTCCTCCAGAATAGCCATGGCAAGGGCGGCTCCCTCTTGGGGATCTGTACCAGCCCCCAACTCATCCAAGAGCAAGAGCGAATGCTGGTTGACCTTACCAAGAATATCCACAATATTGGTCATGTGGCTAGAGAAGGTAGACAAGCTCTGTTCAATAGACTGCTCATCGCCAATATCGGCAAAGATTTCTTCAAAAATACCAACACGACTTCCCTTATCTGCTAAAATCGGCAAACCTGACTGAGCCATAACCTGCGTCAATCCCAGAGTTTTAAGCATGATGGTCTTCCCGCCCGTATTGGGACCTGTAATGACAATGGCTGTTAAATCTTGGCCAAAATGGACATCATTTGCGACGGCATTTTTGACCAAAGGATGACAGACATGGAGCAGTTGAATCTCTTGATTTTCTGACAGCTGAGGAACGACTGCTTGCCTTTCTTGGATAAAGCGTACCTTGGCACGAATCAAGTCCAGATGGCCGATAATCCAAGCGTCATTAGCAATCTCAGCCGCATGAGGTCGGACACGCTCAGAAATTTCTTGAAGAATTCGAAGCATTTCATAGCGCTCATCTGCTCGCAGACTAGCAATTTCCTCGCTCAGTTTGACCACCTCACGGGGTTCGATATAGACGGTGTTTCCGCTGGCAGAAATATCATGAACAACACCTGCAATCTTATTGCGGTAGGTATTTTTAACTGGTAAAACCTGACGGCCATTTCTGCTGGCAACGATTCCTTCCGTCAACATCTGCGACTTTTGCTTGAGCAAATCTTGCAAGACATCGCGTACCTGACTCTCACTATCATGGATTTTTCGACGGATGCGCGCCAATTCTTCACTGGCAAAATTTTCAATAAAACCTGCATCATTAAAGGCTTGGAGATTTCCTTGTAATTGCGGAAAATCGTGTAATTTCTCAAACCAAAGGGCTAACTCTTCCAAGCTGACATTTTCCAGATTGGCATAAAAACTTTGCAGTTCTCGGCTAGCAAGAAGCACGCGCTTCAAGAGGAGGAACTCCTCGATATTGAGATCTGCCCCCATCTCCAACCGCTTGCAGACTCCTGCGATTTCCTTAATTGCGAGAATGGTAAAATGCGGTTGCTCGATAAAGAGAGCCTGCATTTCCTTCATCTCAGCAAAAGCCTGTTTAATTTTATCTGCCTTAGCAGTCGGAGCCAGCTGTCTCAATTGCTCCAAGCCCTGCTCGGTCAACAAATGGGGTTCAAACAAAGCCTTGACCTTATTGAACTCTAATGTTTCTAATATTTTCTTATTCATCTTTATTTCCTTGTCTTTGAATGTCTAGGTGTGGTAGCTTTTTATATTCTGATAGATTCGAGTCAAATCTGTAAACAAAGGGCTAGGAAAACTCCTGCCCTTTTTATCCGATTAAATTTGTCACCCAGATTTGTTTGAGCCAACTAGTTGTTACTGGTATGCTCTGGATGATGTGTTTTGCGACGATACTCTTTTCAAGAGGATTTTGTATAGCTGCCATGGGAATGGTTGCTAGTATGGTCAAGGCCATTTGCAAGACAAATAAGGTCACCAACATGGACAAGATCCCTGCTGAAACTTGGAACAACTTGCCACCCAGTTTTTTACTAGGAATTAAGTGTAACAAGAGACCAAGTAAACGACCGATGCTATAGACAATCCCAAATACAAGCAAGTAGCCGATACCTGCGTAAAAGACCTTATCCAACTGGAAAAGTTGATCCGATGGGAAAAAGAAAGTTCCCTGACCTTCCTGCGGATTTGCATAAGGGAGCAGCAAATGAAATTGCTCTCCAATTCCCTTGTAAAACTGGCCGGCCACAAAAGCCGATGCCATGGCTGAAATCAGGTAATAAACCTGTAAGAGCAGGCCTCTCCGATAGCCGATATAAAATCCCCAAGCCAAGACCAATAGAAGAAGGAGTGAAATCATAAGGAATCCTCAATCTTGCTCTGTTCTTGCTTGCAAGTCACAAGCTTGTGACGGAGTTCTTCTAATTCTTGCTCCTTATCATCAAATTCAATCTCACGGCTGAGCTGAGTTGATAAACAGTTGACTGCCAACAAAAGAGCGATTGTTTCATCGTCTGCACTAGGCATTTGTTCTTTAATTGCTTGGTATTTTTCTGTCGCAACCTTGGCGATTTCCTCCATAAAAAGGTTATCATGCTCGCTTGTCAAAGTTAATGATTTTTTCCCGAATGTAAATTTGAATCGATTTAGATTTGCCATAAAATTCACCTCACGATATTATACCAAAATTCGCTAATTTTGTCAGTTTTTACAAATTTGCCTGCTTTTATGGTACAATAGAAACTATGGCAAGTATAACACTCACACCAAGTGAAAAGGAGATTCAGGCTTTTCTTGAACACTATCAAACCAGTCTGGCTCCCAGCAAGAATCCCTATATCCGCTACTTTTTGAGGCTACCCCAAGCAACGGTTTCTATCTATACTTCTGGAAAGGTCTTACTTCAGGGTGAAGGGGCTGAGAAATACGCTCGTTTCTTTGGCTATCAAGCTGTAGAGCAAACCAGCGGACAAAATCTCCCTTTGATTGGGACAGATGAGGTAGGAAATGGTTCCTACTTTGGTGGACTTGCAGTTGTGGCTTCCTTTGTCACACCTGACCAGCATACCTTCTTGCGAAAACTCGGTGTAGGGGATTCCAAGACTCTGACCGACCTAAAAATCCGTCAGATTGCCCCTATCCTCAAAGAAAAAATCCAGCACCAGGCACTGCTTCTCTCACCAAGCAAGTACAACGAGGTCATCGGAGACCGCTACAATGCTGTTTCGGTTAAGGTTGCCCTCCATAATCAGGCTATCTATCTCCTCCTTCAAAAAGGCATCCAGCCCGAGAAAATTGTGATTGACGCCTTTACCAGTGCTAAAAATTATGACAAGTACTTGGCGCAAGAGGCCAATCGTTTCAGCAATCCTATTAGCCTAGAAGAAAAGGCCGAGGGCAAATACTTGGCCGTCGCAGTTTCTTCTATCATTGCGCGTGATCTCTTTCTAGAAAATCTTGAAAATCTGGGACGAGAACTGGGCTATCAACTTCCAAGTGGAGCTGGAACGGCTTCTGATAAGGTAGCTAGCCAGATTTTACAAGCCTATGGTATGCAGGGACTCAACTTCTGCGCCAAACTGCACTTTAAAAATACTGAAAAAGCGAAAAAACGCTTAGAAAGGTAAATTATGAATTCATTTAAAAATTTCTTAAAAGAGTGGGGATTGTTCCTCCTGATTCTGTCATTACTAGCTTTGAGCCGTATCTTTTTTTGGAGTAATGTCCGCGTAGAAGGACACTCCATGGATCCTACCCTAGCGGATGGCGAAATTCTCTTTGTTGTCAAACACCTCCCTATTGACCGTTTTGATATCGTGGTGGCCCATGAGGAAGATGGCAATAAGGACATCGTCAAGCGCGTGATTGGAATGCCTGGCGATACCATCCGTTACGAAAATGATAAACTTTACATCAATGATAAAGAAACGGACGAACCTTACCTAGCTGACTACATCAAACGTTTCAAGGATGACAAACTCCAAAGCACTTACTCAGGCAAGGGATTTGAAGGAAATAAAGGAACTTTCTTTAGAAGTATCGCTCAAAAAGCCCAAGCCTTCACAGTTGATGTCAACTATAATACTAACTTCAGCTTTACTGTCCCAGAAGGAGAATACCTTCTCCTCGGAGACGACCGCTTGGTTTCGAGCGATAGCCGTCACGTAGGTACCTTTAAAGCAAAAGATATCACAGGGGAAGCTAAATTCCGCTTCTGGCCAATCACCCGTATCGGAACATTTTAAGAGACCTAAGAGGCCGAGAATCACCAATCTCAGCCTCTTCTTCTATCGTGAGAATATGATTATTCACTATCCAGTTTGATTAAGATAGAAACAAAGTTATACTCAATGAAAATCANNACTGACGAAGTCAGTAACATATATACGGCAAGGCGAAGCTGACGTGATTTGAAGAGATTTTCGAAGAGTATTAACTCTCACCTATTCATGCAAAGGAATTTTATGGAAGTTTATTTTTCAGGAACCATTGAACGGATTATTTTTGAGAATCCCAGCAATTTTTATCGCATCCTCCTCCTAGAAATCGAAGATACGGACGCAGAAGATTTTGATGATTTTGAAATTATTGTCACCGGCACCATGGCTGACGTGATTGAGGGAGAAGACTATACTTTTTGGGGGCAAATTGTCCAGCACTCCAAGTATGGGGAACAACTGCAAATCAGCCGATATGAACGCGCAAAACCAACTAGCAAGGGCTTGGTCAAGTACTTTTCAAGTAGCCATTTCAAGGGAATTGGTCTCAAGACAGCTCAGAAAATTGTGGATACCTATGGCGACAATACCATTGACGAAATTTTGCAACACCCAGAAAAGCTAGAAAGTATCTCAGGACTCTCTGCCAAAAATCGCGAGGCTTTCGTCTCCACTCTTCGTCTCAACTACGGAACGGAGATGGTTTTGGCTAAACTAGCCAACTACGGCATTCCCAACAAACTAGCCTTTCAGATTCAAGACTTTTACAAGGAAGAAACCCTTGATGTGGTTGAAAATTATCCCTACCAACTGGTTGAAGATATCAAGGGTTTGGGCTTTACTATTGCTGACCAATTAGCGGAAGAACTAGGCATCGAAAGTCAAGCCCCTGAGCGCTTCCGTGCCGGTCTGGTTCATAGTCTTTTTCAGGCCTGTATGGAAACAGGGGACACCTATGTTGAAGCACGGGATTTGCTGGAACAAACTCTTACTCTCCTTGAGTCTTCCCGCCCCGTGGAACTGGATCCCAGCCAAGTGGCCCAAGAGCTCTCCTACCTGATTGAAGAAGACAAGGTCCAGCAGATTGATACCAAGATTTTTGACAACAGCCTCTTTTTCGCGGAGGAAGGCATCCGCAGTCACTTGGTTCGTATCCTTGAAAAAGGAAAACAGAAGAGCCAGGATTTAGAAACCATTCAAAAACATATCACTACTGTCGAGGAAGAGCTGGGAATTGAGTATGATAGCATTCAAAAACAGGCTATTTGTGATGCTATCCAGAATAAGGTCTTTATCCTGACAGGTGGACCTGGTACTGGTAAGACAACTGTTATCAATGGGATTATCGCTGTTTATGCCCTTTTAGAAGGACTTGACCTCAGGAAGAAAAGCAACCTGCCGATTCTTCTTGCTGCTCCAACTGGACGAGGCGCTCGCCGCATGAATGAATTGACAGGCTTGCCTAGCGCGACCATACACCGCCATTTAGGAATGACAGGTGACGATGATACCAGTCATCTGGAAGATTATCTGGATGCCGACTTTATCATCGTGGATGAATTTTCCATGGTGGATACTTGGCTGGCCAATCAACTCTTCTCAAACATCTCTTCTAACAGTAAAATCCTCATCGTGGGTGACAGCGACCAGTTGCCTTCTGTCAGCCCTGGACAAGTTCTAGCTGACCTCCTTCATATTCCTTTGATTCCTCAGACTCGTTTGGAAAAAATTTACCGGCAAAGCGAAGAATCAACCATCGTCACCCTAGCTAGTCAAATTCGACAAGGCATCTTGCCAGCCGATTTCACCCAGAAAAAAGCTGACCGTTCCTACTTTGAAATTGCTAGTGGCCATATTCCTGCTACGATTGAGAAAATCTTAGGCGCTGCCCTCAGAAGTGGCATTCCTGCCCGTGATATCCAAGTTCTGGCTCCCATGTACCGAGGGACAGCAGGGATTGATGCCATCAACCAGCTCATGCAAGACCTGCTCAATCCACCACAAAAAGACCAACTCAGTTTTGAAGCTCCCCAGTGTCACTATCGTAAGGGCGACAAGGTCATTCACTTGGTCAATGATGCTGAAATCAATGTCTTTAATGGAGATTTGGGAGCTATCACAGACCTGATTCCGGGGAAATACACCGAGTCGAAACAAGACGAGATTGTCATTGATTTTGATGGCAACGAGGTCTCTTACCCACGTAATGAATGGTACAAGATTCGCCTGGCCTATGCTATGAGTATCCATAAATCACAGGGAAGTGAGTTCCCTGTTGTCATCCTACCGATTACTAGTGCTAGTAGGCGTATGCTGGAGCGCAATCTCATCTATACAGCCATTACACGTGCCAAAAGCAAGCTTATCTTACTAGGTGAATTACAGGCCTTTGACTATGCTACCCAGCACATCGGAACTGCCCGAAAAACCTATCTGATTGAACGCTTCAGTGATCTACTGGAGAATGTTGAAGAAAAGCAACAAGCTATCTCTGAAACTGCCACATCAAGTGCATCTGAACAATCCTACATCCTAACCGAAGAAAACTGGGATAGCATCCCAGCCATGATTGGGATTACAGACGCAGAGCTCAAAGAGATTTTTGGAAAATAGTGCATAAGAAATCCCACCTAATCAGGTGGGATTTTTGTTTATTAAGATTATTTAACTGTTGCTGTGCTTGTGATCAATTCAACAGCTTTTTTGATTGTGATATCATGTTTCAACATATCGGCTGAAAGCAAGCTTTGTACTTGTGCAACTTCCATGTTGTAGTCTGCAGCCAATTGCTCGATTTCTTTTTGGATTTCTTCTTCTGAAGCGTCAAATCCTTCAGCTTTCGCAACTGCTTCGATAACAAGGTTAGTCTTAGTACGTGACTCAGCTTCTACTTGGTATTGATTGTGAAGGTCTTCTTGAGTAGTTCCAGTGATTTGGAAGTACATGTCAGGGTTGATACCTTGACGTTGCAAGTTTCCAAGGAATTCGTTTACTGAACGGTGAACTTCTTCGTGAATCATTTCTTCTGGAAGTTCTACGATTTCAGCGTTTTCTACAGCTTTATCAATTGCTGCACCTTCTACTGCATCTTTGTAAGCTTCTGCTTTAGCTTCAGCCAATTCCTTGCGGTATTTTTCTTTCAATTCAGCAAGTGTTTCAACTTCTTCATCGATGTCTTTTGCAAGCTCATCGTCAAGAGCTGGAACTTCTTTAGCTTTTACTTCGTGGATAGTTGTTACGAATTTAGCTTCTTTACCTGCAAGGTCTTCTGCTTGGTAGTCTTCTGGGAATGTTACAACTACATCAACAGTTTCACCAGCTGAGTGACCTACCAATTGATCTTCGAAACCAGGGATGAATTGACCTGAACCAAGTCCAAGTGAGAAGTTTTCACCTTTTCCGCCATCAAATTCAACACCGTCGATAGAACCAACGAAGTCGATAACAACAGTGTCGCCATTTTCAGCAGCAGCTTCCTTGATAACCAATTCAGCCAAGTTGTTGCGTTCACGTTCGATACGCTCTTCAACGTCAGCGTCAGTTACTTCTTTTTCTACATCAACTGATACTTCAAGGTTTTTGTAGTCACCCAATTTTACTTCAGGTTTTGTAACAACTTCAGCAGTGATAACCCAGTCTTGACCTTTTTCCATTGAAGTTACGTCAATTTTTGGTTGAGCAACCACTTCAAGACCAGCTTCTTTTACGGCTGCTTCATAAGCGTTTGGCAAAAGAGCGTTCATAACGTCTTGGTAAAGTGACTCTTCACCAAATTTTTTGTCGAAGATAGGGCGTGGAAGGTGACCTTTACGGAAACCTGGAACATTAAGAGATTTCTTCACTGAGTTGAAGACACGATCCAATTCTGGTTTGATTTGGTCTTGAGAGATAGTGAAAGTCAAGACACCACGGTTTGTTTCTTTGTTTTCAAATGATACAGACATTCTGTCATTTCTCCTTAAAATTTTTTAAATACAGTCTATTATAACATAAACGAGCGAATTTTTTCAAGTAATGACTGCGCTTTTCAATCATGCTGGAAGTATGGTTTCTTCTTGTTTTTCTTTAGGTTTCGAATATAATCTTATAAAAGATGTTTAGTGATGGCTGATTACAGTAAAAAACGAATCGCCCACACATCCCTCATTAGGCGATTCGTTTTGTATTATTTAACCACAAGAACCTTGTAATATTCATACTTATTTGGCTGTGTAATCTTAATTTTTTGACCATAGAAACCATCGATTTCTTTATCAAAATAATCTGAAAATCCTGATGGCAAGCGTTTCATCTTAAGAACCTCACCAGATTGGTCTGCATATACAAGGAAATGATAGTGGGTTGTAGACATACCGTCATCAATCAATACAAAGTAACCTGTTTTAAGCTTACCTTGTCCATTATCTAAATGGTATAGTTTATTGTTATTGATTGTGAAGTTAGTAGATGGAAGTCTAAGTCGTACACCTGGGTCTTCTAGATAAAGATCATTGCCAACTTTTTTGATTTCTGATCTAGTTGTCATCTCTGGAAGTGGTAATACTCTACGACCATCTGCTCCAAAGTAATATCGACCTGGTAGATTTTGGAAATTACGAATAACAGCTTTAGGATCAATTTCTTGTCCTTCTTCTTTATTATCTACTAAAGCTAAGATTGTATTTGAAACTTCATCCCCATATTTGTCGGAAAACTTCTTGATTTCAGGCTTGATATACCAAGTGTTTTTAGCCACGATAACATCAGTAAAGTTATTTCCGTCAAATTTTGATGTAATCAGATACTCATATCCATCACCTAAACGGACAATATCATCATCTTTATAAGGGCTATTTTGTAAAGTGAACATATGGCCATCCTTGCTGAGAATATAGCCTGTGCCATCACTAGAATTTACAACTCTATCAGAGGCCATTGCACCTGATTGTTCGAAATAATACCAATTATTATCTATGCACTCCCAACCTGTCTGCATAGAACCACTAAAACGAAGATAGTACCAAGTAGACCCTTCTTTGTACCATCCAGTGCGCATGGCGCCACTATCTGCTAGGGAGTACCATGTGCTACCTTCTTTGTACCATCCAGTACGCATAGCCCCGCTATCTGCTAGTGAGTACCATGTATTACCTTCTTTGTACCAGCCTGTCTGCATGTTACCAGAACCGTCGAAATGATACCAAGAGCCAGCATTTTGCACCCACTTATTTTTAGCTAGGCTGCCATCTTGAGAAAGATTCCAATCAGCGCCATTTTTAACCCAAGTATCTGCAGCCTGTGCTTGGTTGATTGACAAAAGCAGACCAGCACCTGCAAGCAAACCAAGTGTGAGTAATTTAGATTTTTTCATAGCCATTTCCTCCTTTATTGAATAGCTATAGGAGGACTTACCCTCTTTATTTAGCTATATTCTAATACTGTTCATTATGAAAGATTAGACAATATTACCAATATCTACGGATTGTATTTTGATCCATTCCGTATTGATTCATATAAGAAACTTTCTGACCTTCAATTGGGGCATGAACAACTTTTCCACCTCCAACGTAGATACCTACATGTTGATTTGAACCTCGGTCGGTATTGTACAATATTAAATCTCCAGGAAGTTGTGAGCCACTATATATAAATTTCCCTCCTTCAGCTTGTTCTCCAGTTGTTCTACCAATATAAATATCGAACTTAGCATGAATAGCCATCGTAAATCCTGAGCAATCTACACCCTTATCCAAGTCTGCCCCACCCCAAACATATGGGATTTTACCTACAAAGGTTTCTGCACACTCAGCGATTGCCTGCCCCTGATTTTCTACGCAAACACCGTTAGGTCTGAAGAAATAAGGTTTCCCATTAACTCTATTGTAATCAGTTAGTATGGAACCATCATTTGAAAGATAGTACCAATTACCATCTGGGTTAATCCACTCATTTGATTTCATCCAACCTTGATCATCAAAATAATACCATTTCTTATCTAAGTATTCCCAATGTTTAGCATACCCACCTGAAGTATATTTGAACCACCAGCGACCATCTGTTAGCATCCAAGTTCCTTTATCATCTCGGTTTTGATTAAATGCTATTTTTTCTTGATTACTTTCTTCTTGAGTTAATTCTCTAGGAGAAAATCCTACCAACTTAACTTGTTCTGCATCTTCAACCTTAATTTTACCTTCTTTAACAAGTTGATCAATTGCTTCTTTCTCGCTTGTATACTGTGAAGTTGTTTGTGATGTAGTCACTTTAGTGGTAGACGTTGTAGTTTCTGCACTAACTACATAAGTAGTTGATAACAAAGCTCCTGAAGTAAGTAATAAAGCTGCATAAGTAATATATTTTTTCATGACAAAAATCCTTTCTTCAAAATTCCTTAACGCTCTAGTGACCTTATTTTGATAATTTACGGAGACATGATTTTAACCTCCTTTTGGATTTTTTATACTTTATAATATATATGTTAATCTAAATATTTCTAACTCTATTCTACTCCTCTATAAAATGAATGTCAACAAATAACATAAAAATATTGTGAAAAAATTATTTTATCACGCTAGAGGTGCTTACTCGTTTCTTTGGTACTAAATCAAGTCATTTCTCCAACATTATTTTATATAACTACTAAAACTCTTCATGCCCTACCAAATGATGCTGAAAGGCATAGACCGCAGCTTGTGTACGATCGCTAACCTCAAGTTTGGCAAGAATGTTAGACACGTGCGTCTTGACCGTCTTGAGAGAGATAAAAAGTTCGTCTGCGATGCGCTGATTTTCGTAGCCCTTGGCGATGAGTTGGAGAACATCTCGCTCACGCGCAGTCAGGTCCTCATGTAGTTCTATGTGATTGCGGTGGTATTCGACCTTCTTGCTGACCTCTTGTTCAATAGCCAGCTCGCCAGCAGCCACCTTACGGACGGCATGGAGCAGTTCGTCTGCACTAGAAGTCTTGAGCATATAGCCTTTGGCACCAGCATTCAAAACCGGCATTATTTTTTCATTGTCCAAGTAAGAAGTCACAATCAAAATCTTGGCTTCAGGCCATTCTTTGAGGATGGCCAAAGTCGCGTCAATTCCATTCATTTCGGGCATGACGATATCCATGACAATAACATCTGGACGCAATTTCAAGGCTAAGTCAATACCCTGAAACCCGTTGGACGCTTCCCCTACAACTTCTACATCATCTTGGAGGTCAAAGTAGCTTTTCAAGCCCAATCGGACCATTTCATGGTCATCTACTAGTAAAATTTTCATCTTCACTCCTTTATCATTCCTTATCGAGCAGGGGAATACGGATATCAACTGCCAGTCCTTGCTTGGGAGCTGTTAATAACTGAATCGTCCCTGCCATATCTTCAACCCGCTCTTTGATATTGCGTAGTCCATAACTCAAGTCGTCTAAACTCCCTAACTGAAAACCAATCCCATTGTCCACCACCTTCAGTTGAAATTCAACATCTGTCTGATAGAGATAGACATCCAGACAAGATGCCTGGGCATGGCGAAGGGTATTGCTAATCAACTCTTGCAGGATACGGAAGATATGCTCCTCGATTTTCTTAGGCAATTTCGTCACGTTTTGCTTGAAACCAACCTTAAGATCACTCTTGTCCTCAAGCTCTTTTAAAAGGATTTGAATTCCTTCAACCAGACTCTTCTGCTCCAGCTCAACTGGTCGCAAATGCAAGAGTAAGACTCTCAAGTCCTTCTGGGCAGTTTCTAAAATAGCTGTGATACTCTGCAACTGGGTCTGCATCTTTTCTCTATCCGGTTTCAAAGCCTGCTGGCTGACACCTGATAAAATCATGTGAGCCGCAAACAACTCCTGACTGACGGTATCATGCAAATCCCGAGCAATTCGCTTCCGTTCCTTCTCGATGATTTCCTCTTCCTGAGCAAGACTCTGATTTTCAACTTTTTGAAGAGCTTCTGTCAAGAGGTTAAGTTTACCTGACAAGGACTTGAAACTGGCATCCAAATCTGGATCTGCAAGCTGAACCACTTCTTGCCCTGCCAACAAACGCTTGAGATTAGCCTGCATTTTTCTTAGAGAAAGCTCTTCGATACCTCGCCAAAACAGGGCCAAGAGACAGGTCATGGACATGCTGAAGACCAATAACAAAAAAACAAATTTTTCTGTTTTTTCGACATCGTGCAAGAAAATAGACCAGTCAAAGTCAAGGATGTCCATCAAGCTGTGGGAGAAAAACAAGACAAATAATAAGGAGGTGAGAGCAATGATTATATAAGCTTGTTTTTTCATCCTCTAACCACCTCAACATCCCCAATCACAGTAGTCAAGAAAATCTTGACACTCTTATTACTCTTGAGATAGTCTTTCGTTTCCTGATGATAGTGTTCATTGCGGAGAGCACGCTTGGGCTGATTGAAAAAAGTCAAATCCCCATAGAGACAGTTAACACTGAGACTAACTTCTACATCTACGGGCACAATGATTTTAGTTGTTCCTACCATCTTTCTGAGGATAATGACATTGTCATGATTGGTTAGGATGACCCTCTCCAGATGAATAGTGTCCTTGCCCATGAGACGAAAGAGATTGATATCATCAAACTGGCAAGTCTGGTAGCTTGAAAAATGATGAAGATTTCCAAACCAACGATTTTTCTCCTTCTTAACCGTCACCACCTCTTCAAACACCAAATTGGTTTGCTCTTTTTCCTGATTCATCATTGGATAAAGAAGAAAGAGGCTATAGATAACCGCAACAAAAATAGCTAGAATCACAAAGGGATTGAGCATGACGATGAAAAAGAAGAGAATGGTTGCCACTACTAAAAGAAGATTATTTCCCTCTTTACCAGTGTAATAGCGAATCAAAAGTAAAAAGAGGAATAGAATCAGCAGAAAACGTGAAAAATGCTCTGAAACCATCAAAATCAGAGCTCCTGTCAAAAGACAGGCTTCGATAAATAAAAAGATTTTAAATTTTCTCATAGGTTCATCCTCTCCCTTCTATTTTATCACAGTTCAAAAAAGTCACCTCGGTCTGAAGATGGAAAAAAGGCGGTGGTTACGCCTTTTTCATCTGATTTTTTGCTTCTTTTAATTTTCCATAAAGAAGATAGTCTACTTTTTGCAGATCTGCTATGGTGGCACAATTAAGAGCACACATAATCAAGCGTAGATCTTCTTTCCAACCTTGGACAATGCCAATCACTTCTTCGACTGAATAGGTTTCAACCAATTCCAGAACTGTTCGAGACAGTCCTACAGCCTTGGCACCAAATACCAAGCACTTAATCATATCCAGCGGATTCCGAACCCCTCCGCTAACCAAAAGTTCGACCTTGTCTTTCCAGTCTTGGGCATTGAGAAGGGCTTGCATAGTAGACTGGCCCCATTGATTGAGATAATCACGCTGACCACTGCGACGATTTTCGATATAGGCAAAGCTGGTACCACCACGACCTGACAGATCAACAGTTCGAACGCCTAGTTCATAGGCTCTTTCGATGGTCTTGGAATCCATTCCAAAGCCCACTTCCTTGAGGACAATCGGAACAGGGATTTGCTTGCTATAGTCTGCTAGATTCGATTGCCAGCTTCTGAACTTCCTTTCTCCCTCAGGCATGAGCAATTCCTGCATGACATTGACGTGCACTTGTAGGAGAAGAGGATTCATTTCTTCTACCGTCTGAAGTCCTAACTCGACAGGCTTGTCTAATCCAATATTGGTTCCAAGAAGGAGATTTGGATAACCAGACTTGACAGAAAAAGAGGCATCTGTTGGATCCTTGAGGGCTGCGCTATAAGATCCTGTCACAAATAAAATCCCACAGGCTTCCGCTACCTGAGCCAGCTTTTGATTGATTTCTCTTCCCTTATCGCTTCCACCCGTCATAGCATTGATATAGAAAGGAAAGTCCCACTTGCGACCTGCAAATTCTGTCGACAGATCGATTTCATCCAGGTCGTAAAGAGGCAAGGAAGAATGAATCAGCTCCACCTCATCAAAGCTATTATAGGAACTTTTCTGCTCAAGAGCATAGCGGATATGCTCGTCCTTACGATTTGTCGTCATGCCCTATCCTTTCTTGATATAAGAGCTCAATCCCCAGATTGGCCCAACGATTTTTTAGGGTTTCAGTTGAGTGCTCATCAAAACTCAAGGCGATGCCACAGTCACCACCACCAGCGCCGCTACTCTTGGCAACAGCCTGCAAATCTTGACTAGCTTCTTTCAACTGTCTAAGCGAAGGCGTGTAAATATCTGCGCTCAAGCCTTCTAAGAGCTTGCTGGCTACTTCTACTTGCTCGATAACTTTTTCGGCTTTCCCCTGCTCCAAGGCTTCTACCAAAGTAGCCACCATTTCTTTTGAGGAACTTAAAAAATTCTGATTGATGTTTTGCTTGATTTGCTTGACCATATCACTAGATACGGCCACTTCCTTGGTCCATCCCACTAGGAAATCACATTCTAGGGCTGGTTGCACTTGTGAGATGGAAAAGCCCCAATCACGCTCCAAAACTGTCGCCAAGTTTTCCACTTCCAACCAAGTAGCCACTTTCTGGCGATCAAATGACTGGTAAAGAACCAAATCCTCTGCCACGATACAGGCAAGGTCTCCCATAGAGCCATTGTCACCTCGCTTGAGCAAGACAGCGCTGGCTAACTTGAACAAGAGATCATGATCAACCGAAAGCTTATACAGAGCTAGCAGAGCCTTGATGACCAAAACAACGACGCTACCACTAGAGCCTAGACCAAACTTTTTCCCTTCTCGTTCCATTTTTCCTCGAATTTCCAAAGAAAAAGGTCGCAAGGTTTGCCCACGATCAGCGAGGAAGTCATTCATCAAAGCAATCGTTTCTTGAATCAAACTGTAGTCAGGATTGGGCGTCAAGTCCACTGCGAAATCAAACAGATCTGAATAGATACGGTAACTATCAGAAAAAGCAATCTTGCCCTTCATATAGATGGGAATGGCCTTTATCAAGGCCAACTGCTCTGGCTCTAAAATAGCATATTCGCCTGCCCAATAGAGCTTTCCGCAAGTTTTAACAGCAATCATCTTGGCTCAAATCCTTTGTTTTTGACACAATCAAGCGATAACGTTGACCGAAGATTTCTGATAAATGCTCCAAGTCTTTCTCCTGACAAAGGACCTTGACATTGGGACCAGCATCCATAGTAAAGTAGCAGGCTTCCCCTTGCTCGCGAAGCTGACGGACAAAGTCCATAGCCTCATAAGAAGCATCCGTCAGATAAGAAAAGGCTGGTGATGCTGTTTTGGTCGTAGCGTGCATAGCTAGGGCATTTTCCTCCGTTAACTCCCCAACCTTGGGAAAGTCATTTTCCTTGAGATAAACCAGCATATCCTGATAATCCTTCTCAGACTGACGCACCCAGTCATCAAAGGTCGTCGATGTTTCCACACAAAGTTTCATCCCGTCACGGCTAGAAATTGGTTTTTTCTTGTCTTCTAGCACCAACATCATCATAGCTAGCTTCAAGTCTGTCTCTACCGGGTAAATCTCTCCGCTATCCTTGTCCCAGGCTCCTAGCGGTCCATAAAAACTCCGAGAAGAAGAGCCTGATGCAAACTTAGCCTCCTGTGCCAACTGACTTCTATCCAATCCAAGCTTGAAATAAGCATTACAAGCCTTGACCAGGGCGGACAAACCACTAGAACTTGAGGACAGACCCGCCGCGGTAGGCATATTGTTCTGAGTATCAATACGGACAAAGCCCTCACCATCTGGACGATAACGATCAATAATCTTACTCATCTTGGCATGCTCCGCCTCATTTTGTAGCTGACCATTGATATAAAAGGCATCAGTTGTCGCATGGGCTGGTAGAGGTGACAAAGTCGTCTCTGTGTACATATTTTCCAAAGTCAGAGAAATACTGCTAGTAGCAGGTACCATCTCTTTTTCTTTTTTCTTTCCCCAATATTTGACAATAGCAATATTTGCGTAAGAACGTACTGTTACAGGCTCTCTATCCATGTCTGAACAGCTCCTTTCTCTTCTAATCTTTCTGCTAGTTCTTGTGCGTGTGTCAAATTGTCTGCCAAGGCTATGATACAGCCTCCAAGCCCACCACCACTCATTTTGGCACCCAGAGCACCATGGTTAAGAGCTGTTTCAACCAGATGGTCTGCCTCAGGGCTACTGACCCCAATTTCTTTTAAATGTAAATGTGCTTGACTGAGGATTTGCCCTAGTCCTTCAGCATCTTTTTGTGAAATCGCTTTTTCTGCTTGCTGGGTTAATTCTCCCAAGGCATGCAAAAACGGTAGGGCATCCTTGCCCTTACTTTGAACCACTTGGATGGCTTCACGAGTGTGACCATAAACGCCCGTATCTGCAATGACCAAATAGGCGGATAGATCCATCTCAAGCTCTGTAAATCCAACGTTTTTAATAAAGCGAATAGGTTGGTCACTGAGACAGGTCTTGGCATCCAAACCACTCGGATTCATATGGGCAATCATCTCAGCCCGATTGACCAAGATTTCTAGTACATCATGAGGTAGTTCTGCCTTATAGTAGTCAAATACCGCACGAATGGCCGCTATGCTGATAGCTGCTGACGAACCCATTCCCCGTTTTTCAGGGATAGCCGAGTCAATCTCACAGCGAATGCAGGCTTCTTTGATATCCAAATACTCGAGCGAGGCATAAACCGCCATAGACAAGGTATCCTCCTCATAGAGGCGCCAAGGACTCGCTGCAGGAACCACCTTACAAGTCACCTCCACCTCTAAAAGAGGCAGGGAAATGGCAGGATAGCCATAAACGACCGCATGCTCCCCTATTAAAATAATCTTACTATGTGCCTGACCGACACCAACTTTTTTTGTCATATTTTCCTTTTACTAGACGAAAAAGCCGTCTCATTTTTTCATACAAGTATTGCTTCTCTCCTATCTATTTTATTATATTTTCACAAAAAAAGCGATTGTTTCCATTCACAATCGCTTTTCCCATTATAAGGATATATTTACATCATTTTATTATTTAAACGATTTTTATCATATCCTATTCTTCTCGTTTTTTAGAAAATACCGTCAAAGCACCTAGGAGAGATAAGCCACCTAGAGCTACCAACCATTCATCTTGTTGACTACCTGTCTGAGGTAGTTCATCCCGCTTGTGCACTTCAGTACTTCCTTGATCCCAATTCTCTGAAGGAGTTGGGCTTGGTTTTGGTTCCGGTTTAGGCTCTGGCTTAGGCTCCGGTTTTGGTTCTGGCTTAGGCTCTGGTTTTGGTTCAGGTTTTGGCTCCGGCTTCGGTTCTGGCTTAGACTCCGGCTTAGGCTCTGGTTTTGGCTCCGATTTTGGTTCTGGCTTAGGCTCTGGTTTCGGTTCTGGCTTAGGAGTCGGTGCGTTAGCCACGAATACCCATGTTCCTACAAACTCTACATCTGCTTTATTTACTACTTTATTTTCAGCATCGTAACTCTTGAATACCCATTTACCATCGTTTTCTGCATCTACGTACTCTTTAGTTGTCGGTTGTGTTGGTGTTACATTTGCTTTATCTGCATAACGATTTTGGTCTGTTGGTTTATAGCCTTCGATTGCTGCTGGCAATGTCTTACCCGGGGTTCCACTTTCAAATTTGTAGGTTACACCGTATTTATTAGCTTCGAATACCCATGTTCCTACAAACTCTACATCTGCTTTATTTACCTGTTTATTTTCAGCATCGTAGCTCTTGAATACCCATTTCCCATCATTTTCTGTATCAACATACTCTGTTTTTGTTGGTTGAATTGTTGTTACATTTGATTTATCTACATAACGGTTTTGGTCTGTTGGTTTATAGCCTTCTATTGCTTCTGGCAATGTCTTACCTGGTGTTCCACTTTGGAATTTGTAGGTTACACCGTATTTATTAGCCTCGAATACCCATGTTCCTATAAACTCTACATCTGCTTTATTTACCTGTTTATTTTCAGCATCGTATTTTTTAAATACCCATTTACCATCATTTTCTGTATCAACGTACTCTTTAGTTGTTGGCTGAATTGTTGTTACATTTGATTTATCTACATAACGGTTTTGGTCTGTTGGTTTATAGCCTTCTATTGCTTCTGGCAATGTCTTACCTGGTGTCCCACTTTCAAATTTGTAGGTTACACTGTATTTATTAGCTTCGAATACCCATTTTCCTATAAACTCTACATCTGCCTTATTTACTGCTTTATTTTCAGCATCGTAGCTTTTGAATACCCATTTTCCATCATTTTCTGTATCAACATACTCTGTTTTTGTTGGTTGAATTGTTGTTACATTTGATTTATCTACATAACGGTTTTGGTCTGTTGGTTTATAGCCTTCTATTGCTGCTGGCAATGTCTTACCTGGTGTCCCACTTTGGAATTTGTAGGTTACACCATACTTATTAGCTTCGAATACCCATGTTCCAATGAACTCCACATCTGCTTTGTTTACTTGTTTTTTAGCTTCATCATAATCTTTGAAGACCCATTTCCCATCGTTTTCTGCATCTATATACTCTGTAGTTGTCGGTTGTGTTGGTGTTACATTCGCTTCATTTTCGTAAGTAGCTGTATCTTTTGGCTTATAGTTTTCGATTACTGCTGGTAATACTTTTCCCTCTGTTCCACTTTGGAATCGGTAGGATACATTATAAAATGTAACATAACCTAGTTCTAAAACGTTAGCTTCTACTTTGTCAATAGGTAAATTTGTAGCTGAATTAAACCAACCGATTTTACCTGCATTTGGGTGAACATTACCCTCAACAGAACCTGTTACTTTTAAAACTGTTGTACCATTTGTATCTGCTAACTCTTTGGCTTTTTCTTGATTAATACGAACAACCATCTGATTGATTTCTTCATCACTCTTATTAGGGAATAAAGCTTTAAGTTCTGTTGATGTAAGAGAGCGAAGTGTCATATTGCGCATAATTGTTTCAGCAACAGACTTCCCTTCATCCGGTTTTACTACACTCTCAGCTATACGCTCATTACGTTCACCTTCCGGTCTATTACTATCATTTCCGTTTAAAGATCTAAGAATCATTCTAAATGTTATATTATGGTTACCTTTAGTTTCAACACCAAATGTGACTCTAGGGTCCGTATTACTAACGATTGAATTAAAGCTATCTTTTGCATTTCCTAACGCTGTTCCATCTTTTGAATACACATTTAAGATTTCCTTCGTTCCATCTTCCTTAATTCCAAGAGCATATAAAGGTCTCCATGAATAACCATTAAACTCTGCATATAATTTTTCCGGAACAACTAAATCTTTGTCTAAATTCACATTTAAGTCTACATAGGTGTAAGTTTTTCTCCTTTCGCCCAATTCAAATTGATTCCCTTTATATGAATTAGATAAAACAGGACCAACATATCCTATATGAGGATTTCTATACACAGTCATCGCTGTAGTTTTATCCATTTCAAACTCAGCTTTTAAAACCACTTCATTCACTTTTGTAGTATCATTATTGTCCGGTTTATACTCATCGATGATACGACGTGTATTTTTTTCTTTATCTTCTGTGTCTTTGTTTAACTTAGTATTGGGTAATACATCATCCGATTTTACATTTGTATCAATATTAACCTTATTATCGTTAATTTTAAATTTATTCATTCCACCTATAATCGCAAATCCCATAGAAAATTTATCTGTAGGGAAAGGCTCATCTTGATCATTTAAACTGGCATAAACACCATACAGCTTGGAATCAGCTTTCAATCCATCTGGAAAGGCAGTGGCTAAAGTGTCTTCTGGGGAGAACAGTCTTGCTCCTTCTGCAATTTTTCCATCTACAGGCGGCTTGTCAGACCAACCAAGAAAAGTTTTTGCAGCAGCACGGAAAAGACCGGTATTTGGTAAGGGACTCCCTAATTTATCTGTAGCATTCTTATATGTATTTTCAGTATCTTTTTTTTCGTGTGATTCACTTGTCCATTGACCGATAAGACTTACTTTACCATCATAATTTGCTGGTTCTGTTGCTCTTTCAAGCCCTCTAGGTTTCTCATTATTATTTCTTGCTTCAACATTATCTTCTGGCTTAATAGGCCCATTTTCTGTTAATGCAGCTCTATTATTTCCATTACTCTCAGTTGATGCAGCTGTATTTGTATCTGTATTTGTATTTTCTATTTCTGTGTCACCAGTATTAGCACCAGAAGTGCCTAGTGTGCTTGTTGTACTTGCTGAACTTGCTGAACCTGGTGTACTTGGTGGGGCTGGTGTGCCTGATACTGGTTCACCTGCTCCTGGTCCATCCGCTTGCACAGTCGCCACACCAGTTGCAAAAAATAATACCGAAGCTACTGCTACACTAGCTACTCCCAAATGATGCTTTCTAATAGAATAGCGTAAAACTTTTTTCCCGTTTTCTTCACATTTTCTTGACTTAAAGTTCATTTTCAACCTCATTTCTTTTTTACAAATGGGTACTTATACCCCCCCCCTTAAATATTTAAGTATTTAAAGAAGGTTCGATTTTTAAGCCTAAAATTGTAATTGTTGTGATGCTTTCAAAAAAACACTTGATATTACACTAACATTATATACCTTTTTCTAAAACATGTCATGTAAAACTGGGCAAAACTCAATTTTGTTAAAAATAAGTAAATCTTTCCACAATAAACCGCATATTATCAAGGTTTTGCCAATTTTTTGACGCCTGATAATATGCGGTTTTCTGATTTTAAAAACTTTTTATCCAGTATCACTTCGTGAAGCTGCACTCTTACTTAAAATTTATCTCAAATTACAAAATACTATCATTATTTATTGAACCCATTCGCCATTATAATTGACAGAATAGCCATCTACAGTCGTATTTACTGCCAAAGTACCTGAGCTATAGGCGTAATACCATTTACTACCGATCTGGAACCAGCCTGTCGCCATAGCTCCTGATGAACGGAGATAGTACCACTTGTTGCCAAGGTTTTGCCAACCCGTTTTCATATCACCATTTGACTGGTCTAAGTAGTACCAAGTTGAACCTTCCTGATACCAACCAGTTGCCATGGCCCCCGATGAACGAAGGTAGTACCACTTATTACCTAGATATTGCCAACCTGTTCGCATAATGCCAGTTTCTGGGTCTAGGTAATACCATGGAGCAGCTTTTAATTTATCTTCATCATATGTAAGAGGAAAATCCTTAGCCCAACCACGTGCTAGCTCCCCAACAGTCAATCTGTTGATGCGAGAATCAAAGCCACCATCCTTCAGTAAATAATACCAGTGCCCCTCATCATAAACCCAACCAGTTTTTAAGGTGTGATAACTACGTTGATCTTCAAAATAATAGACTCGTTTCTCTGCTGGACTATTATATTGTTCCCCATGATGCTTGTTGACATTTGTAGCTGTTTTTGCTTCTAAAACTTGCTTACCAACAAATTCTTGTAGTACCCCATCTTGACCAAAGTAAAACCAATCTGGTCTAAAAGCAATATCTTGCCTTATAGAAGAACCAATCGTAACCCCTTCGTGTGGAGCAGGTATATATTGCCAGCCGACAACCATCTCTCCAGATAAAGGATCAAAATAATAGTACTTACCATCAATCACTCGCCAGTCCGTTTCTTTGAGGTTCCCCTTCTTGTAGTAGGTTCTACCATTTTCTTGGACAAATTGCCAACCTTCTGAATCAGCATCATCCGCCAATACTGTACTTGTCGCTAGCAGACTGAAGAAAAAGATTGCTAATGCGATTGACATCAATTTTTTTATTATTTTCATTAGACCTATCCTCCATAACTGATTGTAGCAAAGACCCGACTGCATGTCAATATATAGAAAACCTCCAAAAAAAGCAGTTACACAACTGCAACTGCTTTTCTATTCTTGCATGGTGTAACCAACACCACGCACGGTTTTAATGTAGCTTTTTTGACCTTTTACATCAAGCTTGCTACGTAGATAACGGATATAGACATCCACGATATTGGTCTCTGTCGCACTTTCGTACTTCCAAACACTTTCCAATAACTGCTCACGAGTCAAGACTTTCTTGCTTCCCATAAGAGTAGCCAAGAGGTCATACTCACGACGCGTCAGAGCAATCATCTCCTCGCCACGATAAACGGTATGATGTTCTACATCCATACGCAGATTGCGGTAAGACGTTGGAACCTTCATCTGACTACAGTGTTGATCGATAAAGTCCCGACCTCGGAAAATCGCTGAAATACGAGCTACCAAATTGTCAATAATAACTGGTTTATAGATGTAAGAAACGGCAAAGCGTTGGATTGTCTCAAGCTGGTCTTGCAATTCTTCACGATGGTCCAAGACCATGATGACTGAAGCTGGCTTAGTCCGACTCAGCTTGTCTGCAAAATCCTGGGCTGTCATATCCCCCAGATGAGCATTCAATAAAATCAAGTCATAGTCTGTCTGAAGAGCCACGGAGAGGGCTTTTTGCCCCTCCTCAACCTGATCAACTCGGTATTGCTCTTTTTGGAGTTCCAAACTTAAAAAGTGAGCTAGATTTCGTTCTTTCTCAAGTAATAAAATCCGTTTCCCCATGGCAGACCTACTTATTTTTCGTCATACCAAGAGTAGTGGAAGGTTCCTTCTTTGTCTTTACGTTGGTAAGTGTGGGCACCAAAGTAGTCACGTTGCGCTTGGATCAAGTTAGCTGGAAGGTCAGCTGAACGGTAGCTATCAAAGTAAGTAATAGCTGCTGAGAAAGTTGGCACTGGCACACCAGCTTGAACTGCAAGAGCTACGATATCACGCACTGCTTGTTGGTACTTAGCAGTAACATCCAAGAAGTACTCATCCAAAAGAAGGTTAGCAAGATCTGCATCACGGTTGTATGCATCTGTAATCTTTTGCAAGAAACGAGAACGGATGATACAGCCATCACGCCAGATAGATGCGATGTCCGCAAATGGCAAGTTCCAGTTGTTTTCTTTAGAAGCTACACGCAATTGAGCAAAACCTTGTGCATATGAAATGATTTTTGAGAAATAAAGGGCTTGACGGATCTTTTCAATCAACTCAGCCTTGTCTCCTTCAAAGTTGAAAGCAGCTGGTTTTGGAAGAACCTTGCTAGCATGTACACGTTCTTCTTTGTATGTAGAGATGTAGCGAGCAAATACTGACTCCGTGATGAGTGACAATGGCACACCAAGATCAAGTGATGATTGGCTAGTCCATTTACCAGTTCCCTTGTTACCTGCAGCGTCAAGTATGTAGTCTACGATTGGTCCATCTTGACCTTCATCGTCTTTACGGCTCAAGATATCAGCTGTGATTTCGATCAAGTAGCTGTCCAATTCTCCCTTATTCCACTCAGTAAAGATTTCAGCCATGTCTTCTGCAGAAAGGCCTAGCAAGTGTTGCATCAAGTCATAGCTTTCTGCGATCAATTGCATATCACCATACTCGATACCATTGTGAACCATTTTCACATAGTGACCAGCTCCGTCAGGACCGATGTAAGTCACACATGGTTTGCCATCTTCTGGTGCTTTAGCTGAGATTTCTTCAAGAACATCCGCAACCAATTCATAGGCTTCTTTTTGTCCACCAGGCATGATAGAAGGACCTTCAAGGGCACCTTTTTCACCACCAGAAACCCCAGTACCGATAAAGTTGATACCTGAGTTTGCCAATTCTTCATTACGACGGATTGTATCTTTGTAGAAAGTGTTTCCTCCATCAATCAAGATATCACCCTTGTCAAGGTGTGGAAGAAGGGCTTGGATAGTAGCATCTGTACCAGGTCCAGCTTGAACCATCAGCATGATACGACGAGGTTTTTCGATTGAGTTTACAAAACTTTCAACATCATAGCTTGGTACAAAGTTCTTTTCAGGATGGCAAGCAATTACATCTTCAGTTTTTTCTTTACTACGGTTGTAAATAGCAACTGTGTAACCACGAGATTCAATATTAAGGGCAAGGTTACGACCCATTACGGCCATACCTACGACACCAAAGTTAGCTTTTGTCATTTGACACTCCTCTTGTTTGATTTGTTTTATTTTATCATTTTTACTTTTGAAAAGAAAGAATTTTGTAACGACTGCTTAGTAGTCCAAGTCATCCGCATGACCAGCGCCATTTCCGACAAAGTAGCCTGTCTTACAGTTAAGGGTAAAGAGATAGGTTCCATCTGGCTTGTAGAGGTTGTAATAACCATTGCCATTAACGATATTGACACGTTCAAGGATATATTGGTCTCCAGTGATATAGCCACGTGAACGTGAAGTCGCTAGAATTTGTTCCAAGACACCATCCGCGAAATCCCAGGCAGAGTTGTTACTATCATCAATAGCAGACTGGTTATAGGCAACACGACTGGCACTTCTTTGAACAGCAACTCCTGCACTCGAGAGACCCATATTGACTTCACTATGAGAACTTCTAGTTTCATTTGATGCCGTATTTGAACTACTTGGGCTTGTCTCACTAGTCGTATTTGAGCTTGCTTGACTAGAGCTTGAGCTACTAGTTTCACTTGAACTTGAGCTAGAAGTACTTGTTTGCTGGCTCTTACCAAGGCTGATAGCCTTATCTAGCACTTTATCAAGCTCCGTATTTCCAGTTTTAATATCTGTAAATTTAGCATCCGATTTGGCTTTGGCATTGGTATCCAAGACACCATCCACAATAGCTGGTTTTTCAAATTGTGCATTGACGTCTTGAATGGCCTTGATTTGCGTTGCTAGACTATCATATTTAGATTTGGCAAGCGTATGTTCACGACTACCTTCCAGTTTATCAAGTAAGGTCTTGAGTTGACTCAACTTATCAAACTGGCTATTTTTCAAAGCCGTTTTATTGCTGTCTGTGTAGAAGGCGTCATAAAGTGTATTAAAATCATCCACATCCGATTGATTGGCTGTAGTTGATTGAGAAGTTTCAATCTCCTTGGTCGAGCGATTCACTTGACGATAGACATAATAAGCACTGACACAGATAATTATTGATACAAGCGCCAAAGCGGTTAAAACAAAGCCTTTTTTGCTTTTCTTTTCTGAGTCTTCTTGTTCCAGACGAGAAAGACTCTGCTCCTCTTCCACTTCTTCAGTCATTTCTGTTGGATTTTCATCCTCTAGCAATAGAGGATCCAAGTCTTGCTCCTCATCGTCCAGAGGCAAGGGTGGTAAGATGTCTTCAGAAGATGGAACTTCCTCCGAAGAAGCTTCTGACTCTTCTACAGCCTCACGCACTTCTTGGATTAAATCATCCAGACTCTGAGTTTCAACTAGCTCCTCTTTTTTGTATTGACGAGTCGCAAACTTATCCGCCTCAATTTCATCTCTGTGTTGCTTAACATACTTGTCCAAAATGGAATCCTCAGGCAAGACTCCTGCTTCCACTTCCTCATTTTTACGAATAGCTTGACCAACTGTTAGCTCTTTTGCTTCATCAAAATCAAATTGCGGTTCTTGACCTTCTTTTTTATGACGATTTCGTCTTTTCTTACTCATGAGTATCCCTTTCTATTTTACCTCTTGCCGTTTGACACGCTGACCAAAATATTGATACAGATCCACTTTCAAGGTTCCGTTGTATAACTTACGCTTCTTATCTGCTTGGCTACCATACTTACTTTCAAAAGCTTCATCACTAGTCAGGATAAATTTGCTCCAAGTTTTCAGTGGTGCAAATACCTGACCCATCTCAGCATAGAGCTTGGTCACCCCTGCATCATCTGATAAACGCTCCCCGTAAGGCGGATTGGAGATAATCACACCATTGATTTTATCGGAACGCAAATCCTGCACGCGCATCTGCTTAAAGGTAATGTCCCCTGCAACACCAGCTGCCTGAGCATTGGCCTTAGCAATTTCCACCATGCGAGCATCAATATCACAGCCCATGATATCCAGTTCCAACTCACGATCTACTTTCTTAGCCGCTTCTGTACGCACTTCCTGAATCAAGCGATCGCTGACCCAGTTCCACTCCTCAAAGGTAAAAGAGCGACGAAGTCCTGGTGCCATCTTTCTGGCAATCATAACTGCTTCAATACAGAAAGTCCCCGAACCACAGGTCGGATCAATCAAAGGCTTGTCTGGATACCAGTTAGAAAGTTGTAAAATAGCTGCTGCCATGTTTTCCTTGATAGGAGCGCCACCCTTTTCGGTACGATAGCCACGTTTAAAGAGACTGGAGCCTGTCGTATCAATCATGACAGTTGCCACATCTTTGAGAATAGAGACCTCAATCTTAAACTCTGGGCCATTCTCCATCAAAGGAACCCCTTCTGGGCGGGCGTAGTGTTTCTGTAATTTCTTGACAACAGCTTTCTTAGAAATAGCCTGTACACTTGGCTCATTGTGAAGTTTGGACTTAACACATTTGGCTTTTGAAATCGGGAACCGAGCTCCGAGTGGTAAATAATGTTCCCAATCTAAAGCAAAAACTCCCTGAAACAGTTCTTCAAACGTCTTAGCTGGGAAGGTTCCTACGATAATTTTGATACGATCTGCTGCCCGAAGCCAAAGGTTGGTTTCGATAATCGCTCTCACGTCTCCTTGAAAACGAACACGTCCATTTTCAACCTGACAATCGTAGCCCAGCTCTCGTACTTCTCGTCCTACAACAGCTTCAAGTCCTGCTGCCACAGTTGCAATTAAATTAAATTCTTTTTTCATGTTACAGTCTTGCAAGACCTTTCTATATGTCCACTTTAAAAAATGAGGTTGAGAAAATTTCTCAGCCCCAACCTATATGCAATTTTCTATAAGCCATGTTTTGTTCCAGAAGTGACTAGGACCACTTCCTTCGATAATCATCTGTCTACCACTAACAGCTCTAGCTGATAGCAGTCAGAATACTACGTTCGTTTCCGCGTACTCCATGCCCCGACCAAAATTTGGGTTGCTAGCTTGAGGGGTTTACCGCGTTCCACTCTCTCTGTTTCCAGAAAGACTCCGTCACTGTGGCACTTTCAAGCTTACTCTGACTTATCCAAGGACTTAGCCATTTCAACTGCCGTAACGATTTCTCGTCCCTAGGCTTATGGTTTCGCCTAGCACAAACACTACAGGCATCACAGCCTGTGCTAGCATGGACTTTCCTCATGAGAAGCAATTCTCCTCACGCGATTATCCAAAAATTGCATGTAACAAGACCTGAATTACAAATCAGTATTGTCTAAAATTTGTTTACCAAAAACTTCTTTTTCAAGACGATTCAAGCGTTTCAAAATATCAAAATTCGTCATAGAAGATGAAGCTGCCACATCAATTGGATCTGGGTGACTAGGACTTGGAGCCGAACTCACTTGCGGTTTACGAATTAATTCTTCCTTCAAATCCGCAATCTCCTGACGAAGTGACTTGACCAAGGCAGCATAGGTTTCATAGTCCTTGATGACATCGTCTAAAAACTCATCAACTTCTACCTTACTATAGCCACGGACTTCACGCCCAAACTCTTGTTCAAAAATATCTTTTGCTGAAAAAATAATACTTGCCATGTCTCTCTCCATTCTCGCTTGCTAGTATTATTATATAAAAAAAGGCAAACAAAAATCAAGGTCAAAGCTTCAATTTTCGGAAAAATTTTCAGCAAGTTCATTTAATTGATCAAATGTTAATCTCTTTATAAAATAGTCCTCTTGATTTTTCATCTTTTGGTAAAAATAAGCTAGTTTCGTCTCATTTTCTTCATCATAAAAAAGATAGGAACTAGTCGTGTTTTCCAGTAAAAACTGCTGGTAATCTCTTAACTGCCCCTTGTGTTCATAGCGAGGATAGGCATATTTGACAAAGTCTACCTGCTTAAAACGACTCAGTTTCATCTGATTGCCTTCATTCCAATTTTCCCCATGGGTTTCAAAAGCAAAAATGGTCGCCAACTGGAAACCGTATTCGGTCTTCATTTCCTGAGCAACCTCTAAAACCCAATATTCAAAACCCAAACTTCCTGTAAACACAAGCCAAGACAACCCATCTGCTGCCATAGCCTCTAAATCTTTACGTATCGCTTTTTTAATCAATTTAAGACGAGGATCCTTGTCAGAAAACAAACCCAAATCAAAAGCAGAATAGCCTAAAACCAAAGCTGTAGCCATTTTTAACCCTTTCTGTGCAAATTTATGGTATAATAGAGTGATGTTATTGTACCAATAAGGAGAATTATGGTCAACTATCCACATAAACTTTCATCACAAAAAAGACAAACATCTCTTTCTCAACCCAAAAATTTCGCAAATCGAGGAATGTCTTTTGAAAAGATGATCAATGCTACCAACGACTACTATTTGTCTCAGGGCTTGGCTGTTATACACAAGAAACCAACCCCTATTCAAATTGTACGAGTGGACTATCCACAGCGAAGTCGTGCTAAGATTGTTGAAGCCTATTTTCGACAAGCTTCAACGACGGACTATTCTGGCGTTTATAATGGATATTACATCGACTTTGAAGCCAAGGAAACAAAACAAAAACGTGCGATTCCGATGAAAAATTTCCATCCACATCAGATTCAGCATATGGAACAAGTCCTTGCCCAACAAGGAATCTGCTTTGTCCTTCTTCACTTTTCTTCTCAGCAAGAAACCTACTTATTGCCGGCATTCGATTTGATTCGCTTCTATCATCAAGATAAGGGACAAAAATCAATGCCACTTGGATATATTCGAGAATATGGATATGAAATCAAGGCTGGTGCCTTCCCTCAAATTCCTTATCTCAATGTTATCAAAGAACATTTATTAGGTGGTAAAACAAGATGAACAAACCAACGATTCTGCGCCTAATCAAGTATCTGAGCATTAGCTTCTTAAGCTTGGTTATCGCAGCCATTGTCTTAGGCGGAGGAGTTTTTTTCTACTATGTTAGCAAGGCTCCTAGCCTATCCGAGAGTAAACTAGTTGCAACAACCTCTAGTAAAATCTACGACAATAAAAATCAACTCATTGCTGACTTGGGTTCTGAACGCCGCGTCAATGCCCAAGCTAATGATATTCCCACAGATTTGGTTAAGGCAATCGTTTCTATCGAAGACCATCGCTTCTTCGACCACAGGGGGATTGATACCATCCGTATCCTGGGAGCTTTCTTGCGCAATCTGCAAAGCAATTCCCTCCAAGGTGGATCAACTCTCACCCAACAGTTGATTAAATTGACTTACTTTTCAACCTCGACTTCCGACCAGACTATTTCTCGTAAGGCTCAGGAAGCTTGGTTAGCGATTCAGTTAGAACAAAAAGCAACCAAACAGGAAATCTTGACCTACTATATAAATAAGGTCTACATGTCTAATGGCAACTATGGAATGCAGACAGCAGCTCAAAACTACTATGGTAAAGACCTCAATAATTTAAGTTTACCTCAGTTAGCCTTGCTGGCTGGAATGCCTCAGGCACCAAACCAATATGACCCCTATTCACATCCAGAAGCAGCCCAAGACCGCCGAAACTTGGTCTTATCTGAAATGAAAAATCAAGGCTACATCTCTGCTGAACAGTATGAGAAAGCAGTCAACACACCAATTACTGATGGACTACAAAGTCTCAAATCAGCAAGTAATTACCCTGCTTACATGGATAATTACCTCAAGGAGGTCATCAATCAAGTTGAAGAAGAAACAGGCTATAACCTGCTCACAACTGGAATGGACGTCTACACAAATGTAGACCAAGAAGCTCAAAAACATCTGTGGGATATTTACAATACAGACGAATACGTTGCCTATCCAGACGATGAATTGCAAGTCGCTTCTACCATTGTTGATGTTTCTAACGGTAAAGTCATTGCCCAGCTAGGAGCACGCCATCAGTCAAGTAATGTTTCCTTCGGAATTAACCAAGCAGTGGAAACAAACCGCGACTGGGGATCAACTATGAAACCGATCACAGACTATGCTCCTGCCTTGGAATACGGTGTCTACGATTCAACTGCTACTATCGTTCACGATGAGCCCTATAACTATCCTGGGACAGATACCCCTGTTTATAACTGGGATAGGGGCTACTTTGGCAATATCACCTTGCAATACGCCCTGCAACAATCGCGAAACGTCCCAGCCGTGGAAACGCTAAACAAGGTCGGACTCAACCGTGCCAAGACTTTCCTAAATGGTCTCGGAATCGACTACCCAAGTCTTCACTACTCAAATGCCATTTCAAGTAACACAACCGAGTCAGACAAAAAATATGGAGCAAGTAGTGAAAAGATGGCTGCTGCTTACGCTGCCTTTGCAAATGGTGGAACTTACTATAAACCAATGTATATCCATAAAGTCGTCTTTAGTGATGGGAGTGAAAAAGAGTTCTCTAATGTCGGAACTCGTGCCATGAAGGAAACGACAGCCTATATGATGACCGACATGATGAAAACTGTCTTAGTATACGGAATCGGACGTGGAGCCTACCTACCTTGGCTTCCACAAGCAGGTAAAACAGGTACTTCTAACTATACTGACGAAGAAATTGAAAAGTATATCAAGAACACTGGTTACGTAGCTCCAGATGAAATGTTTGTAGGGTATACCCGCAAATATGCAATGGCTGTATGGACAGGCTATTCTAACCGTCTGACACCACTTGTAGGCGATGGCCTTACGGTCGCTGCTAAAGTTTACCGCTCTATGATGACCTACCTGTCTGAAGGAAGCAATCCAGAGGACTGGAATATGCCAGATGGCATCTATCGAAATGGGCAGTTTGTTTTCCAAAATGGAGCAAGACCGACTTGGACTGAAACGACATCCCAATCATCTTCAACCGAAAGCTCATCAACAAGTGCAGAAAGCTCTACTAGTCAAGCACCAGTAACAAGTCCTGATGCTAGTACTAATGGTCAAAATCAAGCACCAAATGCACCAGGAGCCAATCAAAATCCAGCTCCACAGACTCCTCAAGTCCAACAACAACCACAACAGTAAACGAAAAATCCTGAGAACTCTAAACTCAGGATTTTTTCATTGTCAAAATGAAATACAGAAATCAAGTACATTTTCCCACAATAAAACGCATACGATCAAGGCTTTCACCTGACAATATGCGTTTTGCTTTTAAGGACTTTTTGCTCAGTCTCTTTTTGTTTTATTTGACATGTTTGGCAAGTTCTTCTTGCGCTTTTTTATTGGATTCTGCTTTTTCTTTCATCCATTTTTCTTGAGCTTTTTGGTATTCATCTGCAGTAACTGCCTTGTCTTGAATTTCAAGGTATTTATACAAGACTGGGTCACTTGTACCTTTATTTCCTGACAATGCAAATGGTATTGTAAATGGTACCATCTTAGACAAGATTGGACGACCAGTTTTAGAAGTTGTTGGGATGATCAAAGCACTGTCGGTCAACCAAGCTTGGGCAGCAGCATATTTTTCATAGCGTTTAGCAACGTCTATAGCCTCATCACCAGCCTCAGTAACCAATTTTTCGTAGTCATATAGACCTACTTTTTTAGCAGCTACATTATCTTCCCCTGAGTCAAATCCTAAATATGTTTTAGTACTTTCTCCTACAGAAGGTTTGATAATATCGAGATAAGTTGATGGATCGGCAAAGTCTGGACCCCAACCGACATTATCTGATAAATCCCAGTCTTCGCCAGCAGCATTTTCAGCAAATAGAGTTACATTAAGCAATTCATCTTTTTGCAATTGTTGGATATCAATAACGACATTATCAGTTCCTAAAGTTGCTTCCAAGGATTGTTTCATAGATTGGACGCGCTGAACTTTTGTAGTTGCTGTCTGATCAACAGGCATATCTAGGTGAATTGGGAATGTCACACCTTCTGCTTGTAAAGCTGATTTAGCTTTAGCAAATTCAGCCTTGGCTTTTTCTGGATTGTAGAGACCATCTTGTGAATCGGCAAGGTTCACATCCTTCCATTCATCCCCATAAGTCACCAATTTTTCTTTGACCATATCGCCAAAGTTTTTCCCATCTGCTTGAACAAATGTTGGTGGCACAAAGAGATTGCGCAAGATTTTGCTTGCTCCAGTTTCTCCATTCAACTGAGAGGCATAAGCTGTACGGTCAAAACCAAAGGCAATAGCCTGACGGAAATCCTTGTTTAAGAGAGCCTTTTTAGTAGATGTCTTTTGTTCTTCGCTAGTCTTAGATGTGTGCTTATAAGATTGACGATCAATATTTGTTCCCACTAGATAAGTCGTAGAGTCTTGTTGAGTATAGACAATATTGTCTTTCATACTCTTCTCGAGCTCTGCGAAACTTGCACTTGTTGGATAAAGACGAGCTGCTGTAAGGCTACCATCTTTAAAGTTTTCTGCTGGTTTGCTGGTATCTTGCCCATCCCAGAATGACAATTTAACTTTGTCAATATGCACATTGTCCTTATCCCAGTAGTTCGGATTCTTCGCAAATTCAACAGAGGATTTAGTCACAATGGATTTCAACAAATAAGGACCGTTATACAAGAGACTACTTGGATCCGTAGCTTTGGCAAAATCATCCCCTTTTGAATTCAAAAACTCTTCATTGACTGGCGCAAGCACACCCATGGTTGTTTTTGAGTTCCAAAAAGTTTCAGGTTTGTTCAAGGTGTATTGGATTGTTTGGTCGTCAAGGGCTTTAATCCCGACTTGAGCGAAGTCTGTGATTTCACCTTTGGCATAGGCATCCAGACCTTTGATTGAATCCTGTACCAAGTAAAGGGCTTCTGCTTTCTTATCTGTTGCATATTTAAGTCCTGTTACAAAGTCCTGAGCCTTAACAGGAGCGTACTCTTCTCCCTCAGATGTATACCACTTGGCATCTTGACGAATCTTATAAGTATAAGTCAAGCCATCCTTAGAGACCGACCAGTCTTCTGCCAATGAAGAAACAAGGTTCCCGTATTTATCATTTTCAAGCAATCCATCGATCACATTACTAGTAATCTCAGAAGTTGCTGCCTTACCAGTTGTCAAATAGTTGAGATTATCCGGATGTGTCTCGTAGGTAAATGCAAAGGTTTTTTCACCTTGAGCGCCTGAACCCCCAGAACAAGCAGCTAAAACACCAGCTGCTAATAAGGTTACTCCCGCAAGAGCCAATACTTTTCTTGTTTTCATAGTATTCTCCTTTGTTTTTTTATTCATTATAGACTCTTTTTCAAGTCCTGTCAATAGAATTTTCTGAATTTTAAGAGTTATTTGTTATATTTGATATATTCTGAAAAATAAAATTGTTCATTTATGCCAAAAAAGCCAACAGAGATTCTCTTCTGATAAGCAGAAAAGAATCTTGTTGACCTTACTTCTAAAAATCTTAAGTAGCAAAGATTCTAAAATAACGGAATCCTTGCATTATTGTCCCAACTCTTCCTCGACCACTTCCAAAGCCCGTTCAATGACCACATGCATGTCGTAGTATTTATAATCAGCCAAACGTCCGCAGAAAATGACCTTATCATTCTGTGCCGCTTCTTCCTGATATTTGGCAAAAATAGCATTGTTTCTCTCATCATTGATTGGATAATAAGGCTCATCCCCACGTTTCCAATCAGCTGGGTATTCACGAGTAATGACCGTTTTAGCTTGTGCTCCGTACTCAAAATGTTTATGCTCAATAATACGAGTATAAGGAATTTCTCGCTCTGTATAGTTTACAACTGCATTTCCTTGATAGTTCTCTTCATCAAGAACTTCATGCTCAAAACGAAGACTACGGTATTCTAACTCACCATGTTTATAATCAAAGTATTGGTCAATCATCCCCGTAAAGACAACTTTTTCAGCAGAAGCTTCTAATTCCTGACGATGGGCAAAAAAGTCAAGGCCAAGTTCTACTTCTACATCTTTCAGCATATTTTCGATGATAACGTTATACCCCCCAATTGGAATACCTTGGTAACGGTCATTAAAGTAGTTATTATCAAAAGTCAAACGAACTGGTAGACGTTTGATGATAAAGGGTGGAAGGTCAGTCGCAGAACGCCCCCATTGCTTTTCAGTGTATCCTTTAATCAACTTTTCATAAATATCTGGACCGATCAACTTGATAGCCTGTTCTTCCAAGTTTTTAGGTTCAACGTCCTTCATGTGAGCCGTTTGCTCAGCAATCTTATCTTTGACCTCTTGAGGAGTTTTTGTCCCCCATATAGCATAGAAAGTATTCATATTGAAAGGTAGATTATAAAGGCTACCCTTGTAATTAGCTAGAGGCGAGTTGATATAATTGTTAAACTCAGCAAATTGATTCACATAATCCCAAACTTTTTTACTAGAAGTATGGAAGATATGAGCACCGTATTTATGAACATTAACTCCTTCTACATTCTCACAGTAGATATTTCCACCAATGTGGTCACGTTTATCAATAACTTTTACTTTTTTTCCACGCTTAGTCGCCTCATAAGCAAAAATTGCTCCCGACAAACCAGCACCAACGATTAGATAGTCGTACATAGTCTCTTCCTTATCATTTACCTCTCATCTCCTTAACTATAGCAAAAGAGAGGATCTTTATACTCTTCGAAAATCTCTTCAAAGCACGTCAGCGTCCATCTGCAACCTCAAAACAGTATTTTGAACTGACTTCGTCAGTTCTATCTACCACCTCAAAGCTGTACTTTGAGCTAACTTCCCAGTTACTCTTTGATTTTTATTGAGTATTCGTTTCAATCTATTTTAGCACAAAACAAATCATTTCTCAGTTTTCAATAGCCGAGTGATTTAAAAAGACAAGCACCAAAACTGATGTTTGTCTTTATGATTTTGCTTGAAAAGGCTATTTCTAACTATTTAACATGTTTTTCTGCTTCTTTTTGAGCTTTTTCGATTGCTTTTTTGCTTTCTTGCTCCCATTTGGTCTTAGCTTCTTCAAACTGTTTGGTCGTCACAGTGTCTTTTTGCAGTTTCATGTACTTGTAGTTATTGCCATCACCCTTGATACCAACCAATGAATACCCTCTTGTAAATGGCGTTACTTTGGTTACAGATGCTGTACCACCACTTGACATGGCTGACATAATCAGAGAATTGTCAATCATCCAAGCCTGTGCTTCAGCATATTTTTCATAGCGTTTGGCTACATTTTTATTTTCACTATCTGCATCTTTGAGCATCTTAGTGTAGGTATCCAGACCTAGGCTAGTGATTTTTTCCTTGTCTTCCTTGGCATCTAGTCCAAAAATCTTGAGGTAGAATCCATCCTCTGCATTGAAAGGATTGAGATAAGTTGATGGATCTTGGTAGTCACCTACCCAACCATCAAAGTTCAAATCATAGTCACGATCAGCTGCTGTTGGCGCTAAGAAGGCTACGTTATTAAAATCATCTGTTGAAAGTTGCTGAACATCAATGACAATGTTATCATCACCCAAAACTGACTCAAGGGTCTGCTTAACTGAGTTCATACCTGTTACGGCATTTTTACTTGTTTGATCAACAGCTACATCCAAGTGAATTGGGAAGGTCACACCTTGACTTGTCAATTCTTTTTTAGCTTCCGCAAATTTTGCTTGGGCTTTTTCTTTGTTGAAATAGGCATCCTGAGCATCTGCTAGGTTTATACCTGACCATTCTGTGCCATAGTTGACCAATTTAGAAGCGACTACTTCTCCAAAGGTCTTGTCTCCAACTTGGACAAATGTAGGAGGCACCAAGGTGTTCCGAAGGGTCTTGCTAGCCGCCTCTTCTCCATTTGACTGGGCAGAATAGGCTGTGCGGTCCAAGGCAAAGTTCACTGCTTGGCGGAAGTTCTTGTTCAAGACGGCTGTCTCAGTCGACTTCTTCTGCTCATCTGTCGTTTTAGATGTATGGTTGTAGGCCTTACGATTGACGTTGAAATTGAAATACCAAGAGGTCTTGTCCTGCAAACTATAAATGATATTATCCTTATATTTCTCCTTTGTCTTGGCGAAGTTAGAACTATTTGGATAAACCCCAGCGATTGAATAAGCTCCACTTTCAAAGTTACGGATAGTCAATTCTTGGTCTGAACCATCAAAATAAGCCAATTTCACATGTTCAATTGATACTTTGTCATGATCGTAGTAATGCGGATTCTTCACATACTCGATAGATGATTTTGATGTGAAATCTTTTAACAAATAAGGTCCGCTGTAGAGAATACTACCTGGAGATAGGGTCCCAAAATCTTTCCCTTTTGAATTTAGAAACTCTTCATTTACTGGGAAAAGAATACTGTTGGTTGTTTTTGAATTCCAGTAAGGTTCTGGGCGCACCAAAGTATACTCAACAGTCTGATCGTCAATGGCCTTCACACCAACCTTAGAAAAGTCAGAATCCGTTCCTGTAACATAATCATTCAAGCCCTTGATCGAGTTTTGAATCAAGTCAATGGCCTGTGATTTATTATCCACTGCGTACTTGATACCTGTCACAAAATCCTGTGCCTTGACTGGGGCGTACTCTTCACCGTCAACCGTGAACCATTTGGCATCTTTTCTCAGTTTATAGGTATAAGTCAGACCGTCGCTTGAAACAGACCAGTCTTCTGCCAAAGATGGAACTAGGTTTCCGTGATTGTCATTTTCAAGCAAACCATCAACTAGGTTAGTAATAATAGCTGTATTATCAGCGTAGTAGTCTAACAAGTAGTTAAATGTAGTTGGATTTCCACTAAAGGTTGATGAGTAAGTTTTTGTATCTGAACCTGATTGTCCGCAAGCAGCTAAAAGCAAAGCAGCCGCAAAAGTCAGGCCTGTACTAAGGACACGCTTTTTTGTATTCATCTTCTTTCTCCTTTATGTCAGTTTTTATAACATAAGTTTATTTTACCAAAATAGCCAGGATTTGTAAAGTTAATTGAATTTTGAGAATGAAAGTTTATAAACCTTGGTTATAAAAAAACAAAGGATTTCTGTCTTTCATACAGTCCTCCCTTGTTTTTATGCGATTTATCATTTAAATATCAATAAATTAACTGATAACCTAACGAAAGCAGGATTCTCATTCACATTATTTTATGTGCTTTTCTAAATCCTTTTGATACTGAGCATTCGATTCCAGTTTTTCCTTTTGCCACTTTTTGAAGGCCGCATCATACTCTTTAGTTGTCACAATATCATTTTGAAGTTCCATTCCTTTAAAAATAAATGGATCCCCCTTAATACCGACCTGTGAATAAGCTTTGGTAAATGGAACAGTACGACTAACCATAGGAGAGCCCCCTGAAGAAGCAACTGGAATAAGAAGTGAACTATCAGTAACCCAAGCCTGTGCTTTGGCATACTTTTCGTATCGTTTATCAAGATTACTTGTCTCAGAAGCCGCATCATCCAAGAGCTTCTTGTATTCATCCAAGCCAACTTTCGCCACAACTTCAGGATCCTTGCCCTTTGTTATACCTAGATGTTTCAAGGCAGAACCCTTCTTAGCATCTAAAATATTGAGATAGGTTGCTGGATCTTGGTAATCTGGTCCCCAACCTGTTCCGTTCAAATCATAATCTTTTTGGGTTGGAACTTTAGCTTGAGAAGTAATACTTTCCTTCTCATTATCTGTCATTTGAAGAACATCTATAATGACATTCTCCGTTCCAAGCGTTTCTTCAATTGATTGTTTTAGCGAATTGGTTTGTTGAACCGCAACTACATCTGTCTGTTCTACTGGCACATCCAAATGAATCGGGAAACTCACTCCCTTAGCTTGCAATTCTGACTTCGCTTTTTCAAATGCAGACTTGGCCTTTGTTGGATTGTAAATTGTATCCTTACCATCTGTGAGAGTCACATCTTTCCACTGTTCTCCATATTTCAGTAGTTCATCCTGAGCCAGTTGTCCGAAGGTCTTCCCTGCTACTTGAACGTAATTATCTGGCACTAGACTATTACGAATAATCTTATCCGCACCCTCTTCACCGTTTAATTGAGCTGTATAGGCGTGGCGATTGAAGGCAAAATTAAGAGCCTGACGGAAGTTCTTATTGAGAAGAGCTTCTTTTGTTGATGTTTTTTGTGACTCATCTGTTTTAGCTGTTTTATTGTAAGACTGGCGGTTTACGTTCACAGTGAGGTAGTAGCTTGTTGCCTCTTGTGGACTATAGACAATCTTATCTCCGTACTCTTTCTTAGTTGACTCAAAGTTTGAGCTTGCTGGAAAAAGACGTGCAGTGGTATAGGCACCTTGTGTAAAGCTACGAATTAAGGATTCTTGATCTGAACCATCATAGAATGTTAATTTCACATTATCAATCTTGACATTTTCCTTATCCCAATAGTTAGGATTTTTTTCATATTCAATCACAGATTTAGAAATCAAAGATTTCAAAAAATATGGGCCATTGTAAAGAATACTTGATGGAGTTGGCGCTCCGTAATCCTTACCTGTTGCATTCAAAAATTCTTCATTTACAGGAAGCATGGTTGCTGTGGTTACTTTAGAGTTCCAAAAACTTTCCGGGTTATTAAGGGTATATTCTACCGTATAATCATCAAGAGCCTTCACACCTACAGTTGAGAAGTCGTTTGTCTCACCACTAACATAAGCCTCCAATCCTTTGATGGATTTCTCGACCAAAGAAAGACCATCGGATTTTCCGTCTGCTGCATGTTTCAGACCTGTAACAAAATCCTGAGCTTTAACTTCCGCATACTCTTCTCCTTCTGAAGTATACCACTTCACACCTTTACGTAATTTGTAAGTATAAGTCAAGCCATCTTTAGAAACTGACCAATCTTCTGCTAGAGAAGGAATGAGATTCCCATATTTATCATTCTCTAAAAGACCGTCGACGACATTACCTATTACGTCAGAAGTTGAACTTTTACTTGTAAGGCTATAATCCAAGGATGATGGATCAACTGCATAAACATAAGAGAATGTTTTGGGAGCATCTGCATTCTTTTCACTTTTCCCACAAGCTGTTAAAAGAATGGCTGTGCTCAAGGTCACTCCTGCTCCTAAGAGCCACTTTTTCGATTGCATAAATAATCTCCTTCAAAATAGTATTTTCACTATTATACCCTATTTTTTTATAAATGCAAGACTTCTTGTAGAATTTGTTAGAAAATTCTAACAAATGTTTTTAAAAGAGTTTTTACACAACTTTTAGCAAAAAGAGGCTGGGAAAAAAAATCTTTAAAACAAAAAACGCATAATATCAGGTCAGTACAATGAAAACCTTGGTACTATGCATTTTATTGTGGGAAGATTTACTTCATTTTCTCCTGAAGTCGAGTTTTTGCCCAATCTCTCTCATTTTAGTCAGTCAATTCCACACAGAAAGCATCCCATGGAGCTAAGATTTGTTTTTCAAATGCTTCTTGAGCCGTGGTGTTTTCAATCAAGACAGATTTAGCTTTTCCTTCTACTGTCAAGTCTTGTTCTTCATTGGACAAGTTTGCCACAACTAGGAAACGACGGTCGCCATCTTTACGGATATAGGCAAAGACCTTGTCAGCCGTATCAAGCAATTCAAAGTCAGCTCGAACCAGCCAGCTGTTTTCCTTACGGATTTGAACCAACTTCTGATAAGTATAGAAAATAGAATCTGGATTTGCCAGCGCTTCTTGAACGTTGATTGCTTGATAGTTTGGATTGACTGCCAACCAAGGTTGACCTGTTGAGAAACCAGCATTTTTGCTCTCATCCCATTGCATAGGAGTACGGGCATTATCACGTCCGATAACACGGATACTGTCCATAATTTCTTGCATCGGAACGCCTTTTTCAAGAGCTTCACGCGCATAGTTGATAGATTCAATATCCTCTACTTGGTCCAGTGTTTCAAACGGATAGTTGGTCATCCCAATTTCCTCACCTTGGTAGATATAAGGAGTCCCTCTCATGAGATGAAGCAAAATTGCAAAGGCTTTGGCAGATTTTTCGCGGTATTCTTGGTCATTTCCCCAGATTGAGACGATACGAGGGAGGTCATGATTATTCCAGAAGAGGGAATTCCAGCCGTCCTCAACTCCTAATTCTGTCTGCCATTTGTTGAAAATCTCTTTTAACTTAGCGATATTCAGCTCTTTTTGATAGTGCCATTTAGGCTGACCTTCCTGATACTGAAGACCGATATGTTCAAAATGGAAGACCATAGACAACTCTTGCCCCTTTGGATCAGAGTAGAGCTTGGCAATCTCTGGCGTTGCTCCCCAAGTCTCCCCTACTGTCAAGAGATTCTTATCTCCAAAGGTCGCTTGATTCATCTCCTTGAGATAGGGATGGAGCATAGGACCATTATTGACTACTTTCTCGTCAGGAATTTTGCCAATCATGTCAATAACATCCATGCGGAAACCGCCAATGCCTTTATCAATCCAGAAATTCATCATCTCGTAAATTTTCTGTCGAAGTTTTTCATTTTCCCAGTTGAGATCAGGCTGTTTCTTGCTGAAAAAGTGGAGATAGTATTGACCTGACTTTTCATCGTATTCCCAAGCAGAACCACTAAAGATAGACTCCAAATCATTGGGCTCATCCCGCCAGATATAGTAATCTCGCTCAGGGCTGTCAGGATTTTCACAGGCCTCGACAAACCAAGCATGTTCATCTGAGGTATGATTGACCACCAAGTCCATGATGATACGAATATCACGCTTCTTGGCTTCTGCGATCAGTTGGTCCATATCCTCCATGGTTCCGAAAATAGCTGCAATCGCTTGATAATCAGCAATATCGTAGCCATTATCATCCATAGGGCTGTCATAAACGGGAGAAAGCCAGATCGCTGTGATTCCTAACTTAGCTAGATAGTCTAACTTACTGGTAATACCTGGCAAATCGCCAATTCCATCTCCGTTGCTATCCATAAAGCTCTTAGGATAGACTTGATAAACCACGGCATTGTGCCACCATTTTTCTTGCATCTTCTTACCTCATTATTTTCATAATCTACAATCTATGATAGCGCTTTTTAGAATTTTGTGCAAGCGTTTGCCTAATCTTTTTAATTTCTTTTTTGACTCCATAGTTTCCTAACTTCCAATTTTTTATTATAATAGAGGTCAGAGGTAAAAAAATGAAAAAACAAGCTTTTAGTTCTGAACAATATTTGAATCTACAGCGCGATCACATTTTGGAGCGCATTAACCAATTTGACGGCAAGCTCTACTTGGAGTTTGGTGGCAAAATGCTAGAAGATTTCCACGCTGCTCGTGTCCTTCCTGGTTATGAGCCTGACAATAAAATCAAGCTCTTACAAGAATTGAAAGAGCAGGTTGAGGTTGTGATTGCTATTAATGCTAGCAATATCGAGCATTCCAAAGCACGTGGTGACTTGGGCATTTCTTATGACCAAGAAGTTCTTCGCTTGATTGATAAATTCAATGAATTAGGGATTTTTGTCGGCTCTGTTGTCATCACACAGTACGCTGGTCAACCCGCTGCAGATGCCTTCCGCAACCAACTTGAGAAAAACGGAATTGATTCTTATCTTCATTATCCAATCAAAGGATATCCGACGGATATGGATCACATCATTTCTCCTGAAGGTATGGGAAAAAACGACTACATCAAAACCAGTCGTAACTTGATTGTCGTAACCGCTCCTGGACCTGGTTCTGGAAAATTGGCAACCTGTATGTCCAATATGTACCACGACCAAATCAATGGTATCAAGTCTGGCTACGCTAAATTTGAAACCTTCCCAGTTTGGAATCTTCCCCTTCATCACCCAGTCAATTTGGCCTACGAGGCTGCCACAGCTGACCTTGATGATGTCAACATGATTGACCCTTTCCATCTTCAAACCTATGGAGAAACCACTGTCAACTACAACCGTGATATCGAGATTTTCCCAGTGCTCAAACGTATGTTGGAACGTATCCTAGGAGAGTCTCCATACGCTTCTCCAACAGACATGGGTGTCAACATGGTTGGTTTCGCTATCACAGATAACGAGGCTGCCATTGAAGCCTCTAAACAAGAAATCATCCGTCGCTACTATCAGACTGTTCTTGATTTCAAAGCCGAAAAAGTGGGCGAATCTGCTGTCAAGAAAATCGAGTTGCTCATGAACGACCTCGGCATCACACCTACAGACCGTAAGGTTGCTGTCGTTGCCCGTCAAAAAGCAGAAGAAACTGACGGACCAGCTCTAGCCCTTGAATTACCAAATGGGGAAATCGTCACAGGTAAGAACTCTGAACTCTTTGGCCCTACAGCCGCTGCTCTTATCAACGCCATCAAGAAATCAGCTGACATCGCTAAAGAAGTAAAACTAATCGAACCTGAAGTTGTTAAGCCAATCCAAGGTCTTAAAATTGATCATCTCGGTAGCCGCAATCCACGCCTTCATTCAAATGAAATCCTGATTGCACTTGCTATCACAGCTACAGAAAATCCTGATGCTGCTCGTGCTATGAAAGAACTTGGCAACCTCAAAGGAAGCGAAGCCCACTCAACCATCATTTTAACTGATGAAGACAAGAATGTCCTTCGCAAATTAGGTATCAACGTAACCTTTGACCCTTACTACCAATACGACCGCTTGTATCGTAAGTAACGATTCGAACCTCTCCACTCTCGGAGAGGTTTTCTCTCTGCCTCAGGAGCCAGCTTTGTGTTATAATGAAAGAAGAAAACTGAAAGGATTTACCATGTCAAAAGAAGTTATTGTCGAAAGTTTTGAACTTGACCACACTATTGTTAAAGCACCTTATGTCCGCTTGATTGGGGAAGAAACAGGGCCAAAAGGAGACATCATCTCCAATTATGATATTCGCTTGGTGCAACCAAACGAAGACTCTATCCCTACTGCTGGTCTTCACACTATCGAGCACCTCTTAGCAAAACTCATCCGCACCCGCATTGACGGCATGATTGACTGTTCACCATTTGGGTGCCGTACAGGTTTCCACATGATTATGTGGGGGCGTCATACCAGCGCTGAAATTGCGGCTGTTATCAAGGATTCGCTCAAGGAAATCGCTGAAACTACTACTTGGGAAGATGTTCCTGGAACAACCATCGAATCTTGCGGAAACTACAAGGATCACAGCCTCTTTTCTGCTAAAGAATGGGCTAAACTCATCTTGGAACAAGGGATTTCAGACGATGCCTTTGAACGCCATGTGATTTAAACGTAAAAAAGAGGCTAGGCAAAAAAGTCTTTAAAACCAGAAAAACGCATAGTATCAAGTGTTAAAAATCTTGATATTATGCGTTTTATTGTGGAAAGATTTTCTAAATAGGAACTAAACAAATCTAAACCACTTCATCTAATCCTCTTTTATGCCATTATTTTCAATCAAAGTTAATTTTGATTTAATCTGTTTTGTAAAATACCTGTTCGGAGCTATTCGGAGCACTTTGTCCAGCTACGATTCTATTTTTGCTTAAATCAGAATCAACCCATTTTATAGTAATGCCAATTGGATAAACACTCATACCATATCCTGTAGGTCCTGAGCTCACACTAAAATCTATATGTCCATCGCTTCTCATTTTTGCCTTAATATTTGTACTTACTTACAAATAATTCAATCCCTTCAACACTGGCTTGACTTGCATTCGGTAATCTGTCATATGCTGTACCATTTGTGAAATAAGTGAGATTGGGGATTGTTTTAAATCCTACAGTTGTTTTGAAGTTATTCCAACTTGTCTTGTCTATATGCTCACTATCCAAGTAATACACAGTTGTCCCAGTTTTATCTACTGCTTCCGCAAGCTTTGGAACAAATTCTTGGCAATATGGGCAACTCTCTCTCCCTGTGTATAGGTAAAAGCTTTCTTGATGTTGTATTTTTTGTTCCACAGCCTCTAAACTTATCATTTGGAGTCTGTTCACAGCTATCTGGTAGTCTGTTTGAGGCAGAGTGGTTAAGTATGCTGTGAATGTGACGATTATAATAAGTAGTAGTGACAGTAGAGTAAGAACTTTTTTACTATTCATCACATCCGTATCCGTCTTTGTCTCTATCTAACCATGGACCATATTGTGGGTCACTAGCAGGTATGTTTACACGTCCTGCTTTTCGTGCTTCCGTACAGTTTTTGAACGGTCTTAAATTTGATTGTGGAGCAGGTGTAGACGATTGTGTAGGAGTAGTTGTAGTGTGAGATGAAGCTTGTTCTTGCTCTTTTTCTCGTGAAGATGCTTTCCTTTCCTCCTCTTTTGATTTGGAGGCTTCAATACTTGCTTTTTCCTCTTCTTGTGCTTTTTCTGTTTTTCTCACTTCACTGATTACTAACGAACCTTTATCGATTGAATCATATTTTTCTAAAGATACTGTATTTCCTGTATAGACCATAAGTTCATTCATTTTCACAGCTAGTGATTCAGGTGTACGAATAAGAAGCTTCTTGCCTGTTATGCTGTACTCACGATATTCATCTTTTTCTTCAATCCCAATTACCTCGGCTTCAACTTCGTAGAGTTTATCTGTGTTAGAGAGTTTATGTGCTACCTCTCTCAGTGCTTTGGCTCGCAGTATGATTTTAATTTGTGGTGTGTTTAGATAAGCATCTACAGCTATATGTCCAGTTGGAGACCATTTCTCTATTTTAGAGCTAGTTTCACTACTGGATGATGAAGTAGAGGAAGATGAACTAGACTGTTTAACTTGTGAAGACTGTTTGACAGAATCACTAGCCTTAGTTTGAACTTGTGAGTGTTTAGTGCTACCGCTAGTTAATAGTGTGAAGAACAGAATAAGGATAAACAATAGTACAATACTACCTATAATCTTTTGTTCTTTGCTTAATTCCTTAAGTTTTTTAAGCATATATATCCTCCTGATATTTAACTTTATTTAATGAAATAAAAGAAATGTTTCCTAATAGTTATAATTATATCACATAAATTTTAACAATAGAATATATTTTTAACAAATATTAAACTATAGAGAATGTAAACCTGATTGTTTAATCTATAAGATAGATAGTAGATTTAACTTAGGGGTGAAGGAATGGATGATATATTAGAAAATATAAGTAATCAGATACGAGACTTACGAGCTTCAAAGAAGATTACACAGCAAGAATTAGCAGAAAAAACAAATCTAAGCGTTCCTTATATCAGTCAGATAGAAAATAATCACAGAAATATCTCTTTGGAAACTTTTGTGAAGATTGTTGATGCTTTAGAAGTTTCATTGAGTGATTTTTTCTTACCTTATTCTGTGCCACAAGATACAGAAATGATGGAACTGTTATTGAAGATTCAGAAACACCCACAGCATAGGATGATTGTTCATAAGGTGATGGAAATACTTGATTTAAGCCAAGATAGCTAGTGATAAATTAAAAAGAACCTAAAGTGTAATTTATACTAAATCTATCTAATCGTAGACGGTTACGTTATTCAGATAAGGAATGAGGTATAGGTTGTAATTTTAGAATGATTTTTCTTTGTTGAAGAAATTGATTAAAAAACAAAAAGAAAATAGATAAGCACTGAATCTGAGTATCCAGTGCTTATCTATTACCTTAAAAAACGTGTTACCTCTTACTAGAATGTTAAAAGTACTCTAACGGTTATTGCTAGGATTGTCGCAAATATTGTTGCTCCTAATATCAAAGTAGCACTATCTTTCTCTCCTTTTTCTTTTAGAAGGCGATACATTACTGAGGGGATAACAGCAAAAACAGGGTGCCATACCAATATAGCAAAAACTCCAAGCCATGCATAAAGCTTAATATTTCTAACTGTCAGAAATCCTTTTTCTTCTTTTTTCTGTTCTGTGGGAACTTCACTAGACTTTTTAGTTATGATATAGGTTCCTTCAGATTGATATACCTCTACTATATCCCCTAGTTGTGGTACAAAATTAAAAGAAGTCTGTTCAACTTTTAGCAAAGTTCCATCATCTTTACCTAAATAGATTAGAGTTTCTTCGATTTTAATAACTTTATAAGTATTCATAACCTCTCCTAATTGTCATACATGTAAGCCACCATATAAGGCAGTGTTTTTGTAGCTTTAAAGACCGTTTCATAACTTTGTCTTCCTTGTGCTAGTCCGTACAATGTTATATGGTCATCTTCAGCTATAACTCTATTATTGTACTCCGAAGGAATAGAAACTAAGATAATTTTATCATAGTCATCATTTATAGCTACACGAAGAGTATAGGCTTTCCTATCTTCCATAGCTTGTAAAACTTTCCCATATACTCTTACTTTAGTATTTACGGCTACTTCATCATGATTCCAACTATTATAATCCACTTCACCATAATTTGCTTTATCATTGTCTACAGTAATCTTAGGTTTTGATGGTACTGAGGAAGATGAACTAGGGCTACTCTCTTTAGATGATGAAGGTGTAGTAGAGCTACTTGCCTTTGAAGACGATGAAGAGCTAGAACTATTCTTAGATGACGACGTAGAGGACTTAGAAGTGCTCTGTGATGTAGTCTTCTTTGAATTTGAAGGGGTATTATTTACATACTGAGCAAAAGCAATGGATAAAATAACAGTTAAAATACCTACAATAAAATATTTTATAGAACTTTCTTTATTAACTTCACTCTTCTTAATAGATGAAATAATAATAAATATAAGATTTAATACTATCATCAATACCGAAACTACAAAAAACAATATTGCTGTAGCTTTCAACATGCTTTCTCCCACATAGAAAGCAGCACTTAGGATTATCATAGCCAAAACTACAAATAAAATCAGATTTATCTTGCTAACTAATGATATTTCTTTAGCCTCTGATTTTTTAACTGGGGTACTTTCATTACTTACTTCAACCTTTATAGCAATATCACCATAAACCTCTACATAATCACCCATTTTAGGCTCAAAGTCACAAGATTCAATAGGAATTTCCTTTAAACTTCCATCTTCATAACCTATGTACACTGTGTTCTCAGTTATCTTTAAAATTTTTCCTTTATTCATACTTTACCTTTTATCAGTGAAATTTGTCTTTATCTATCTGGTAAGGTCTTATATCTCCTTGTAGTCTCACTATATAATAATCTTCATATTCAACTACCTGTGAGACTATCCCTGTAACCTTAACAGATTCAAATTCTTCAGTATCTAAATTCTGTTCTACAGTCCAAAAATAGATTTCATCTCCAATTTCAATACGGTTTAGAGAACTTCTACATCCTGACAGCAAAATAAGAAATGTGATTACTAAAAGAAATTTTAATAACCTCTTAGCTTTTCCTAACTGTACTAACATTATTTATTTTGTATTCTAACTCCTGAATACTCTTTATATAGTGATTTTCTATGACTTTTGTTTAATGTATAAGTCATAGTAATAGTTATAGAGTCAACTTTTTTAGTTTTATCACTAGCTGTCCATTGTATCTTGTAAATAGACTTATCTTCAAGACCAATAGCAACAATAGCTTCATTTTCTTTTAATTCATTTTTATCAGCATTGTTTGGGAAATAATACTCCCGCTCACTTTTATTAAATTTGTCAGCGTCTTCTTTGAAATCTATATAACCAAACCCCTCAAAACCAACTAGTTTTTTATCCTTACTTATAGTTATAAGTCCTAAATCTGTATTATAGCTTCCCTCAATCATTTCAATTTTACTTAATTCTTTCTTGCTACAACCAGCCAATACAAAAAGAATAGACAATAATATAACTCCCAATATTTTCTTTTTATTCATAAAAAGCCTCCTGTTTTATATTTATGTTTAAAATATTATTAAACACTACCCTAATTATACCACAAATAAATATACTTTAGTTAATATTTTTTAAATTATTTTTAACTAAAGTAAATAAAAAATATACTCTTAACCTATAAATAGCAAGACTTATCACAGAGGTTAAAGCTATGAGAGTTATTCTACATTCTGTGCCACAAGATACTGAGATGATGGAACTGTTATTGAAGATTCAAAAACACCCACAACATAAGAGGATTGTTCATAAGGTGATGGAAATACTTGATTTAAGCCAAGATAGATAAGCGTAAATAAAAAAAACGAATAAACTAGTTTTCTGAAAATCAGAATTCTGTTTTATTCGCTTTTTTGTTTCATCTATTTATTCTCAGAATTCATAACAAAGAATTCCAAATACTCTTCTAAATTCAAATATCAATCTACATTGCAATATCTTGCCTCAGATTTGTTACTGACTTTGTCAATATTATCTAAAAATGAAGTCACCCCTAGTTCTATTTTGATTTTTCTTGAGTATCAAATCCAAAATCTTTTTACCCAGCCTTTTCTTTTTCTCCTCAAAATTTTCTCTTAGGCTTTTTCTCGAATGACCAAAACACCATCTTCCATATCTGCTTCCAGATGTTTGGCATCTAGATGATCCAAGTGGAAATCTGTCACCTTATCACGAATTTCTTGTTCAACCACGCGACGGAGAGGACGAACACCCATGACTTCGTCATAGCCTTCTTCTGTGATATAGTCTTTAGCCACTTGACTGACTACCAAATCAATGTCTTTCTTAGCCAAGGTTTGGTTGACTTCAGCCAACATCAAGTCCACAATCTTAGAAAGGTCTTCCTTCGTCAAGTGTGAGAACTCGATAACTGCGTTAAAGCGGTTAAGGAATTCTGGACGGAAGAATGGTTTCAAACGATCCATCAATTCTGGTTTATCCGCATCTTCTGTCAAGTTAGCTTCATAGCCAAATCCAGCATTTGATGTCGCAATAATGACAGTGTTCTTGAAGTTCACCGTATTTCCTTGACCATCTGTCAAACGACCATCATCTAGAACTTGGAGGAGAAGGGTAATGACTTGAGGATCAGCCTTTTCAATCTCATCCAAGAGAATGATAGAGTATGGATTGCGACGAACACGTTCTGTCAAGGTATTGCTATTGTCATCATAACCCACATAACCTGCTGTTGTACCGATTAGCTTAGAAACAGCTGTGCGGTCGCTGTATTCAGACATATCCAAACGGATAATCGCATCCTTGGTTCCAAACATATCTAGCGCCAATTGCTTAGCTAACTCAGTCTTACCAACCCCAGTAGGACCTACAAAGAGGAAGCTACCGATTGGACGATTGCCTTCATCAAAACCAGCACGGTTACGACGGATAGCACGAGCTACAGCTTCTACCGCCTTGTCTTGGCCGATCACCTTGTCTTGCAGACGATGAGCCATATCTTTCAAACGTTCGATATCTGAGGCTCCCATTTGTGACACTGGGATACCCGTCATTCGTTCTACAGATTCAGCCACATCGTTGACACTTGCAGTCACCTTCATATCTTCTGTGTGGTTTTCGATTTTCTTTTCTAATTCTGCAATACGTGTTTTATAGTTTAGAGCTGCTTCAAAGTCTTCTGCCTCAACAGCTTTTTCTTGCTTGTCTTTTTCCGCCTCAATTTCCCGTTCAACAGCATGCACATCTGTTACTGGATGTTGAGCTGCCAAGTGAGCAGCCGTTACATCGACAAGGTCAATAGCCTTATCTGGCAAGCTACGTTGAGGAATGTATTGAACAGAATAATCCACTGCTGCTTTCAAGACTTCATCTGGCAAGATGACATTGTGGTGTTGTTGATAGAGATCACGAATTCCTTGAAGAATTTTATATGTATCCTCTGCTGAAGGAGCATTGACCTTCACTTCGTTGAAACGACGAGCAAGAGCGGCATTCTTCAAGATGGTGTTACGGTATTCGTCTTGAGTCGTTGCCCCAATAACGGTCAATTCACCACGAGAGAGAGCCGGCTTGAGAATGTCCGCAAGCCCTTTAGAACCACTGTCTCCACCCGTGCTACCAGCACCAAGAATTTGGTGAATTTCATCAAAGAAGAGAATAATATTTCCTGCTTCTTTCACTTCATTGACTAAATTTTGGACATTTTCTTCAAAGCTACCACGGTATTGAGTACCAGCCTCAAGACCTGAGATATCAATGGAGATAATTTCCTTGTTCTTAATGGCAGCTGGAACATCGCCATTCACAATGGCTTGTGCTAGGCCTTCGACAACGGCTGTCTTACCAACACCTGCATCTCCAACAAGTACAGGATTATTTTTGGTACGGCGTGAAAGGATTTCAGATGTTTCTTGAATTTCCTTGTTTCGTCCGATAACAGGATCCAACTTGCCCTCGCGAGCTTCCGTTGTCAAGTTTCGACCTAGTTTAGCAAGGACACCGTCTTGTTTCATACCTGAAGCCTGTTGTTGCATTGGTCCATCAGCTTCTGCATTTCCTGGCAATTGACCCGTTGCACGATAGTGAGCAAATTCCTCAGGTGTCACTTCACGACCATTAATCAAGTAGCGACGGTTTTCAGAACTGTATCCTCGCATACCACCCATCAATTGGTTAAATAAATCATCCATGTTGTTAAAATTATTAAAGTTGTTGTTCATATTCTTTACCTCTTTTTGTTTACTTAGTTATGATTACTGATATTGACTATCTTTGACCTTTGTTTTAAAAAATTTAGACTAGCTAAATCGCTACTCTACGTACTATTTCTGGTTTTTCTTTTTCAAGCAGGAGTAGACTATCTTTACTTCTGAATATTTCTAGATTAAACATAGACCCCACCTCTTTCTATTTTACTTTAAATAAGTGTTCTAGTAAGGCTTTCATTTACCTTACGTTCATAATATACTACATTAGTCAGAAAAGGTCAAGGATTTTGACTTTAATTGACCAATATTTTTTAAAAAGCAAAAACACCCTGAAACATCAGGGTGCTATTCTTACATCAAATATAAAATTGCTAGGGTCAAAAGACTCGCTAGAAGCCCCACTCCCCAAAAGAAGAAATCAACCTTCCATTCACTCCAAGGATTTCCTTTACCAGAAAATCCTCCAAGCTCAAAATGGTGATGGACAGGCGTCATACGGAAAATACGTTTGCCACCAGTCAGTTTGAAATAACTGACTTGCATCATGACCGAAGTTGTTTCAAAGACATAAACAATTCCAATAATCAAGAGAGTCCATTCTTGGTGGAGGGCCATAGAGATAGCTGCCAGCATTCCACCGAGAGCCAAACTTCCCACATCTCCCATAAAAACCTTAGCAGGCTTATGGTTAAAGACAAAGAAACCAAGCAAACCACCAATCACGGCAAGAATTACTAGAAGAATATCCATCTGACCTTGCACATAGGCAATAACTCCATAGGCAGACAAGCTAATCACAACGGAAATACTAGCTAGACCATCAATTCCGTCTGTCAAGTTTACTGCATTTGAAAAACCGACTAGCCAGAAAAGAGCAAAGAAAATATAGAAAAATCCCAAATGAACTGGATAACCAAATACAGAAAGCATATCGCCACCGCGCTCATAGAAAAGGTAGAAGATAACTCCGCCTAGAAGCTGAAGAGCCAATTTTTGCTTGGGATTTAGCCCCTCATTGATTTTGCGGAAAACCTTGAGAAAGTCGTCCAAAAATCCGACAAGTCCATAAAGGACCAAGATGAACAAAATCATTCCTACATTATTGCTGAATTGGTTACTAAATAGGGCAAAAAAGAAAGCAACCAAAACAGAAGCAATTAAGAAAACCAAACCTCCCATAGTTGGCGTGCCAGCTTTTGCCTGATGCTGTTTGACATCCTCATGCATCTGCTGGCCTGTAATTTGCGCCTTTCTATAAAATTGGATAAAGGCTGGAATTCCTACCAAAGTTAGTAAAAATGTCACAATTCCAGCACTGATGGAAATAAACATATTAGTCTCCTAAAGTTAATGTAATTTTTTTAATGTCCTTGATGGCTGTATTAGCACGAACATCCTGCTTCTGCACAGTAGAGCCTAAACCTTCAAATACAAGTTCTATATTTAACCACTTAGAAAAAGCTTCTGCGGTTGCTTTTGTCCAACCATACATATCTGGAACTTCCTCTGCTTTATCAGATAAGAGGAGAACTTGCTGGTTAGGTGCAAGATCTGTCCCTTCTTCTACAGATGATTCTTTAATCTTTGTTCCTGTTCCTACAACGATTGGTTGCACAATATTGCGACGTAAGGCTTCCGCCAAATCACCGGGTGAAATATCCTTGATGCTAGGCATGGCATAAGCGCTTTGATTGGTTACCTGATCTAACGTTTTAGCGGTAGATTGCAGGTTAAGGGAATCTTTCATAGCCACCGCTCTTTCCAAGATAGGATTGGCAAATTCTCCCAACTGGATACCTGAATAATGTTCAGGTTGTTGAACCGTTACATACAAGATAAAATCAGGATTTTCAGCAGGGTTCATCGATACAGCCGAAAAAATGTAATTGGTCGTACCAACTAAGTAACCTCCATTTTTCTCATCGGCAATCTGGGCTGTACCGGACTTGAGGGCAACATTTTGACCAGGAACAGTTACAGTTGGCTTGCCTGTGCTGTGGTTATGCATGGTTCCATAAACTGGATCTGTTCCTACCAAAACCATGTTGGTTCGAGTTAGACTGGCTGCATCTTTAGAAACAGGATTTCCTACAATCTCTTTTTGAGATTTCCGAACAGATTGGTCATTTGGGTCATACAAGGCACTGATAAATTTAGGTTCTAGCATGACTCCATCATTGGCAATAGCCGTGAAGGCACGAATCATTTGCGTCTGGGTCACTGAAATCCCTTGTCCAAATGAACTCTGAGCAATATTTACGATATTGTCAGCCGGAAGTTGACCTGCATATTCATCCGTCAAACCAAAACGAGTCGGAACACCGAATTTAAAGCGATTTAGATAATCAAGCCAGGTAGCATCTCCCATCTTTTGCTCAAGGAGGGTCATCCCAACGTTACTTGAGAGTGCAAAACCTTGAGAAAAAGTCATCATTCTGCCACCAGTCAATCCTTCATTGACGTCCCAATCTCGAATCGTGACATCTGCAATTTTTAACTCACTACTATTGAAGACTTCTCCTCCTGGAAAGGTATTATTATCAATAGCAGCAGCGAGCGTCATAACCTTCATGGTTGACCCCGGCTCATAGTTACTTTGATAGAGGATATCACGCCAAACAAAGTCCTTGGTAAGTCCTTCCTTAGTATCGGCATCAAAGGTTGGTCTCTGCGTCGTTGCAAGAATCTCCCCCGTTTTAGCACTAACCAAGGTAGCCGTCATATACTTGCCTTTTACTTTTTCTTGAAAGGCATTCATCTGTGTCTCCATGAAGGACTGAAGGGTGCTGGAAATAGTCGTATAAACATCCTTGCCATCTACTGTTTGTTGGGAAACTTGTTCTGTTCCGGGGACAATATTACCCAGACGATCCTTTTCATAGGTAATGATACCGTCTTTCCCTGCAAGAATACTATTCAAGGAACTCTCCATCCCAGAAGTTCCCAGCAAACTCTTGCTGCCATCTTCATTTTCATGGAGCTGAGCTAGTCCGATAAAACTAGAAGCAAATTGTCCGTTTGGGTAACTACGATTGGGACTGGTTGTAAAATCAATCCCCTTGACCTCTGCAGTTTCCAACTCTTTTTTGATAGCCATCATATTGGCATAGGTAATCCCATTGCCCTTCGAACCAAAGGAAACTTGCTTGAGATTAGGTTGCGAGAGTTGCTCTCTTACATAGGATTCTTCCATGTCCAGATACTTATGAAAGACCTCTGCCACCTTGTTAAATTGTGTTTTTTCTACGTAGAGAATCTTACCCGTTGCTGACTTATAGTTCTCATCAATGACCGCATAGACATTATAAGATGTCGCATCCTCAGCAATCGGGACTCCATTTCGGTCATAAATAGTCCCACGTTTGGCAGGAACTGTACGGGTGGTTTGATGAACCTTCTTAGCTTCCTTCGCTAAATCTGTTCCAAAGCGAGTGCCCGTCCCAATAATGACTGCAAAATTGACTAAAAAAACGGCAAAAACAAAGACAGATAATAAACTCAGACTTTTTCCAACTCTGCGTCTGTTTTCAGCCGGCGATTTCCGATTTTTGGTCGCATAACGGATTACTTTTTTTGTCCACTTCATATCTTACTCCGCTATTCGAATATTTTCATTGTTTAATTGCAAATCGTGTGAATTGGCAATTTCTTTCAAACGTTCTGCACGTAATAGTTCATTGACCTCTTGCTTGGCATCGTCCAATTCGGTCTTCTTTTCCTCTATTTGCGCATTGATTTTTGTCAAATCATTCTGCACTTGCAAGAGCTTGGTCTGCATAAAAATAATACTAATGGCTACAATAAGAGTGGTTACAGCAATGGAAAAGTAAAAAGCTTTTTCCACACGCGAAAACCGTTTAAGTTGCATCTGTAGTATTTGACCTGTTTTTTCCATTCTTTCTGCCATCTTTTTTCCTCTTACTTGTGAATTTTTCTGGCCACGCGCAACTTGGCTGAGTGCGAGCGGTTATTGGCTTCTAATTCTTCTGCACTTGGCAAGATTGGCTTACGGGATACCAATTCCATCTTGGGCTTGAGATCATCTGGGATGAAAGGCAAGCCTTTTGGAACTTCAACTGTTGAAGCTTCCTTGAATAACTGCTTGGTCAAGCGGTCTTCCAAGGAATGAAAGGTAATCACTGAAATCCTACCATCCAGAGCCAACATATCCATAGCCTGCTGGATGGACTCATCTGCCGCTCCCAGTTCATCATTGACTTCAATTCGGATAGCCTGGAAAATCTGCTTAGCAGGATGACCCTTCTTCTTGAGTTCCTTGGCAGGTTTGGCCGACTTGATAATCTCTGCTAACTCAGTCGTAGTCTCGATTGACTTGACTTCCCGAGCTTGTTCAATCTTACGCGCAATCTGTTTAGAGAATTTGTCCTCGCCATACTTGAAGAAAATACGAACCAAGTCATGATAGTCATAGTGATTCACCACTTCATAGGCTGTCAGACTAGCATCCTGATTCATCCGCATGTCCAGTGGCGCATCCTTTTTATAAGAAAAACCACGCTCACGCTGGTCCAATTGAGGACTAGACACTCCCAAGTCATAACAAATTCCATCAATTTCTTGAACACCAGCTTCGCGCAAACGTGCCTGTAAATGACGGAAGTTATCCTTGATAAAGGTCACCATTCCCTTCTCAATGTAGGGTGCCAAGCGTTTTTGCGCATTGTCAATGGCATTCTGGTCCTGATCAAAGGCATAGAGATGGCCCTTTTCACTTAATTTACTTAATAAATACTCGCTATGGCCTGCTCCACCCAAAGTCGCGTCAACGTAGATACCGTCAGGTTTTACGTCGAGCATATCAATCGTTTCGTGGAGCAAGACCGTTACATGATGAAATTCTTTTGTCATATCCTATCTATTTTACCACAAATCCGACCAGCTTGCACTAGTCAGACAAATAGGCCAAAAACAAGTAAGATTTCTTTAAGAAATATGTCAAATATGCTTGACATTCACTCTATAGAAGAATATAATGTAGTCAAATATATGCGACACAAATTAGAAAGGAGACCAGATGAATCGTGTGAAAGAATTTCGCAAGGAATTGGGTATTTCCCAGCTCGAGCTAGCCAAGGATATCGGTGTCTCGAGACAAACCATCAATATGATTGAAAACGACAAGTACAATCCAACCCTGGAACTCTGTCTCAATCTCGCCCGCAGCCTCCAAACTGACCTCAACAGTCTCTTTTGGGAGGATAATTTTTAAAAAAGGAGCCAACTTATGAAAAAAGAAACCTTCACTGAAAAACTGATCAAGCGCACATACGGTATTTCTGATCCCCTTGACGAATACAAACGACGCGAGGCTGATCGTATCGGCAATCAAGTCTTTATCTTCCTCTTTTATCTGATGATTTTCGGCAATCTTATTCCGCTCGTTCTGGCCTATAAATATCCTCAACTAGTGGCTCTAGTCTATCCTCCTCTAATTTTAGTGATTGCCCTCATTGCTGCTGGCTATCTCACCTACCAAATGCAAAAAACAGGGATTACAACTATTGAACCAGATATGCTGAGTGAGAAAGAAAGTAAGCAACTACACTACCCAGGTCTTAAAGCAGGTTTGTTCTTTGGTCTATGGATGTTTTTTATAACTCCTCTTCTCAGTATACTCATAGGTGAAAGTCAGGACTATTTTCATTCTCTCCTCACTATAAGAAATGGTGTATCAAGCATTCTCGGTTCTATCTTCTTCGGAGCAAGCATACAGTTCTTCATCTCCCGTCGCATTGCAAAAGCCAAGAAAAATCAAGATGAGAACTAGGAGGTGCCCTATGAAAAAAGAAAAGAAACAATCACGTTATCCTGGTCTGAAAGCAGGTTCGATTTATGGAACAGTGATATTTTTTATAATTCCACTAACAAGTGAAAATCCAAATTTTATCACTTCTCTTCTAAATACAAAACATATTTTTAAAACTATACTGGGAGCTTTCTTTTTCGGAGTGATGATGCATATTGTCGACTCACTTCGTATTGCAAAAGCTAATACTCTTCGAAAATCAAATTCAAACCGCGTCAACGTCGCCTTGCCGTACTCAAGTACAGCCTGCGGCGAGTTTCCTAGTTTGCTCTTTGATTTTCATTGAGTATAAAAAAGACCAGGATTAGGAGGTACCTATGAAATCATTACTAACTTTACTTACCTATCATCTTTTGTTCAGTTCTCTGCTCATCTTCATCATCATTTCAGGGAACTTGCCAATCAGAGAGATATTCCTCGTGCTAGTCTTTATTCCAGCACTTAACAAAGGACTGACTTATCTAAAGATTGACTCCCCAAAAACGCGCATACTCAACTTAGCACTATACTTTATAATTCTATCTTTTCCACAACTGATGCTCATCTCAAGCGGTTGGAAATATTATTTACTGTTCACTATCGCTATCCTTTCTTCTATCACTTATCTTTATTATCTCTATCAACTCGTAAAAGAAAGTCAGTAAAACCACTCATTTAGGAGGTTACTAACATGAAAAAAGAAGACTTCACCACTCGCCTACTTCGAAATCTCTTTCACATTCAGGGCCCTTTTGATGAATGCCGACAAGAGATTATCTACAAGGCTTGTGCCCGTTCTATGGTTCAAATCGTTTATTCTTCCTTCTTTCTCTTCTTGTTTTATCTGTTATTTGGACGCTTCATAGAGGCCGTTCGCTATGCCATGCCCTACGTTTACACTGGACTCATTTTTTTCATTACTTTAAAAACTCAAAGAGCCGTCAAAGAACTCCATCTGGAAAAAGATGACAAGTCAGAAATCATCCTCAAAACCTACAGCAAAGCCCAAATCAAATTTCGAAGCTGGGTTGTGTTTATCGGTCTTCAGATTGTCCTCTTTACCCTACTCATCTTTCATAAAGTCTTCGTTCAGCAGATGTCCCTTCCAGATTTTGTGAAATTGCTCATGCAATTTGATAAAAGTGATCCTTTCCTGATGTATGGCCTGATTATCGGTAGTATTTTCGGAACCCTGACATACGGATTTCTATCATTACAGGAGGAGAAAACTCCTAAAAATACCAAACAGAAGGAGAAAAGCAAGCAATGACTTCACTATACGATTTTTCAGTCTTGAACCAAGACAAGCAAGAAACTCCACTAAATGCCTATCGTGGGAAGGTTCTTTTGGTTGTCAATACTGCTACCGGATGTGGTTTAACGCCCCAGTACCAGGGACTTCAAGAACTCTATGACCGCTATGAAAAACAAGGCTTTGAGATTTTAGACTTCCCTTGCAATCAGTTTATGGGACAAGCACCAGGCAGCGCAGAGGAAATCAACGCCTTCTGTAGCCTACACTATCAAACCACTTTCCCACGTTTTGCCAAGATCAAGGTCAACGGTAAGGAGGCAGATCCCCTCTATGTGTGGTTAAAAGACCAGAAATCTGGCCCACTAGGAAAACGAATCGAATGGAATTTCGCTAAGTTTCTCATTGGTCGTGATGGGCAGGTCTTTGAACGCTTCTCTTCAAAAACAGACCCCAAACAAATTGAAGAGGTCATACGAACCCTACTATAATTTCACAATCTCACTATGATTAGGTTTCCTTTAACCTGATGAATAGTGAGATTTTTTGATTGGCTTTGACTTATACTCTTCGAAAATCTCTTCAAACCGCGTCAACGTCGCCTTGCCATATGTATGGTTACTGACTTCGTCAGTTTCATCTACAACCTCAAAACAGTGTTTTGAGCTGACTTCGTCAGTTTCATCNNACAGTGTTTTGAGCAGCCTGAGGCTAGTTTCCTAGTTTGCTCTTTGATTTTCATTGAGTATTAAATAGAACAAATGAATAAATGTCTACTAGGAATATCATAAACATCATGAATTTTCATCAAACAAAAAGGACTTAGCTCTATGCAATACAGAACTAAATCCTTTGAATAAATAATTGATCTAACTTTTAGAATCCCTACAGAAATTCCAGTTTTTCTCTATTTGATACCAGACATTAGTTTTTCAATACGCGGAACGTAGAAGAGTAAGATAATACTGAATACAATCGTAATTCCTCCAACAATTCCATAGTAAGCGACTTCAGTTTCGCTTGTATAAAATTTTACAATTTGAGCATTGATAGCTTGGGCAGCTGCATTACTCAAGAACCAGATAGACATCATTTGTGCTTGGAAAGATTTTGGTGCTAGCTTAGTAGTGACTGATAGACCAATAGGCGAAATCAACATTTCCCCCACAATCACAATAGCCCAACTCATAATCAACCAGAAAGGACTGACCTTAACATCTGTCCCAAAGAACATCCCTGGTAACATCATCCACAAGAAGGATAAACCTGCTGCTAATAAACCGTAAGCAAATTTCTTAGAAGAGGACGGTTGCTTTTTACCCATTTTCCCCCACAACCATGCAAAAATCGGCACATAAATCATAATGAAAAGTGGATTGATACTTTGGAAAAAGCTAGATGGGAAATGAATCTGATTCCCAAATACATTAAAGTAAAGTCGAGTTTGATCATCCGCAAATAGAGCGAGAACAACAGACCCCTGCTCCTCAATAGACCAGAAGAGTACTCCAGCGATAAATAAAGGAATGTAGGCAAATACTCGGGATCTCTCAGTAGCAGTTATTTTCTGACTAGATAAAATTTTAAAGAAATAGTAGATTGGAATGATTACCGCAATTACTGTAAAGATATTAACAATCATATCCACGTTAAACTGGTGAGTAAAGACTAAACCTATAACCACAAGAATAACCATGACAAGTGTAATCAGCAAGCGTTTAATCAAGGTCTGCCGGTCCTTCTGTGAAAGTGGATCAGTAGGGTAAAGACTTGATTCAGGCAGGTATTTCTTCCCATCTAAAACATACTTCACCAGACCAAAGAACATCCCAATGGCAGCTAATGAGAAACCTAGATGGAAATTGACTTCCTGACCTAGATAACCTACTAAATAAGGGGCAACGAAGGCACCTAAGTTAATACCAAAGACAAAGATACTAAAACCTGCATCCCGTCTATCATCCTCTTTCTCATAAATTCCCCCCACCATATCTGAGATATTGGGTTTTAAAAATCCAGTTCCAAAGATAATCAAGGCAATAGAAAGATAGAGAGCCACTTGTCCAAAAGGTGTTGCCAAAGCAATATGCCCTAGCATAATCAGAATCCCACCGTAAAAGACAGTCTTACGGCTTCCTAAAATACGGTCACTGACAAAACCACCAATAACCGAGGACAAAAATACCAGCGAGCCATAAATCGCCATAACCGATGCAGCTGTGGTCTTATCCATCCCCAACCCACCATCTTGCACACTATAGTACATATAGTAAAGTAGGATAGCTCGCATCCCATAGTAAGAAAAGCGTTCCCACATCTCTGTAAAGAAGAGGGTGGACAAGCCCATAGGATGTCCAAAAAATGTTTTCTGTTTTTCCATATATACTCTCCTTAAAAATATAATAACTTATTTTACAGAATTTTCAAACGAATGTCAAACAAATTATGTTTATTTTAGAAAATTTTCTGAAAAAATCACACGTCTCATACTTAATTCCACCATAAAAATCCATTTCAGACTAACTTCCACTTCGATCAGGCAAGTGGAAGTTACTTTGAAAAATCACCTTTAAAAATTTGCTCTTGTTTAGTTTAAAAATGTTTCAAACCTTGAAACATACTTATCCTTTCCTCTTCAGTAAACAAAAAACATCCCTATGCCAAACTTGTAATTACTAAAATACAAGTCAATAAGCATAGAGATGTAAAACTATTACACATTAAATAATAGAAATTATGTACGAAATTTCTCAATTAGTTTTCGCTAGTAAATATCAATTCCAACAAACGCCCTCTCAATTCCTTATCCTGATGATGCAAGATATTCATTAAGTCATGAGAATTTTTGGCATTGATGAATTGATTTAACAATCTATCTTTTAATTCATATGGAAGAGAAGCCGTCTTTAGTAGTCTAAAAACTTCATCATTTAGAGATGGTGTTTTATTATCTTTCCATTCAAAATTAGCTGTATCATTCTTATTTGGCAATTCAATTATAGACACATTCGTTCCTTTAAAATGAATTCTATGTTTTCTATTGCTTGGAACGATACTAGAATCTCCTTGTAATGTTAGCTCTACCATCCCCATTTCCCAGTCGATTGATAATCTTGTTTTATATCTTTGACCATTTTGATCTTCAATCATTTCAAAAGAATGTTGTTTGCCTGGGAATACATACCAATCTACAACTTCAGGTAACTCAACACCCATATCTATCTCAGAACCAACCAAGGGAATGATTGCACCACTTTTTGCAAACACAGGTATAGTTGAAAGGTCTCTATAAACACTCAACTTCACACCACCTGTATATTTTTTCTCTGAAAAGAAGTCATACCATTCACCTTCAGGGAACCATACATCCACTTTTGCAGATTGGAATGCCAAATCCATCTTCTCTACAATGGGAGCCACCATCAGTTCTGTTCCAAAAAAGTATTGATTTGGAACATTATAGCTCTCATCATTCTCTGGGTAGAAATAATAGATTGGGCTGATTAATGGGGCACCTTCCTCGTGTGTCTTTACATTCATGGTATATAGATATGGAATCATCTGATGTCTCAAACGAAGGTATTTCTTCATAATCTTAGATGTTGTTTCTGAAAAAAACCAAGGTTCTTTACTATTAAAGGGACTTCTAGAACTATGTAAGCGAGTTATCGGACTAAAAACGCCAAACTGTAGCCATCTAGTTTGTAGCTCCTCGTCATAATCCCCCAGCATGTGTCCACCGATATCATGACTCCACCAACTATAACCGATATTAGATGCTGTCGCTGTAAAATAAGGTTGAAATCTTAAGGAATTCCAACTAATAATAGTGTCCCCTGAAAAACCAACAGGGTAGCGGTGACTACCAGGACCTGCATACCTTGATAAAATTAAGCCACCTTCTGCATTTTTACAACTATCCTGATAGTGATAATGGTTCAAAAGCCACAGTGGATCCAACATACCTTGAGTCCCTTGTTGCCAGTCAATCCACCAAAAATCTACTCCCTGCTTTTCTAGCTTATAATGAACATCTTTAAAGTAGGCTTCTCTAAAAGATGGATTAAAAAAATCAAAAATAGCAGGTTCTTCTAGTTCTACATTTAACCCCAATCGTTTAGCAACTTGAGAATAAGCTTCTTCATAAGCCCGTATACCATCAGCAGGATGGACATTTAAAGAGAGTTTTAACTTTCTATCATGAAGTTGTTGCAATAACTGTTCTGGATTAGGTATTAAGTTTTTATTCCAACTATATCCTGTCCAGCCACTTCCAAAACGAGCTGGAATTTCAGTTATATGCCAATCCATATCTAACACACCGATAGATAATGGAATTTTCTCTGTTTCAAATCTATCTATTAAATCCAAGTATTCATCCGACGTATAAGGCCAATACCTACTCCACCAATTACCTAAAGCATATCTTGGCAACAAGGGTGTTGAACCAGTCAAATGGTAAAAGTCTCTGATTGCTCCTCTATAATCATGCCCATAGGCAAAGAAATAGAGGTCAATTTGATTTTCTCTCTCAATATAACCAGACTGTTCATCCCAAATAAATCCTTTAGAATCATCCAATAAGGCTATACCATTTCGGCTAATAATTCCATCTTCTAACGAGATTGCTCCATCTGCCTCATCCAGAGTCCGAGCTGTTCCTTTTAACGTTTCAATAGATTCACCAAAATACCAGCGACTACCATATACGGCAAAATTTCCTTTTAATTCTATAAATAAATTTTCGGCGTTAAATTCTCCTTTATTAAAGTGCAGATGAAAATAGTCCGTCATAATATCTAGTACGTTTGATGTCTCGATATAATCTAACGAAACTTGGCCAAAATCTCTATTATAGATAAGTTGTGTCGTTCTATCCTCAAAACTTCCAGTTTGAGAGTATTCTAACCTTACTAGCTTGTCTGTTAATACAGAGATTCGATAAAACTCTCCCTTAAAAATTTTCAATTTGTTTTCCTCCTTTTAGTAAATTTCTTTACCTTATCAAACATTTTATTTGTTATCGTTACATTCATCAATCCGCAAAAAGCAAATCCCCCAAATGTAAATACGTAAATAGCTGTTAAAACTCGTTCTGGACTACTAAAACTCATATACAGTACAGAAATATTAAATAAAACCAACATGATAGCTTGTATTGGATTTAAAATACAAATTAATACGCTATTTACAATACTATTTTTTAGATTATCTTTAAATAGACCAATATAGGGAAAAATAACACTCATCAAAAGTATTATAACAAATAAAAAGGGCAACACTAACAATAAACTATACTCTGAAAATAAACTTGAATAGCCCCAAAGACAATAGTTCACATATAAAAGTAATTCTATTAGGAGGATAAACAACCAAATAAAAGTTGACTGTTTAAAATTTTGTCTAAAGATCCGAAAATAATGATAAGCAATATCGGTATCTTTACCTTTTAAAATACGATACCACATTGTCGTAAGAGAAGTTAGTGATGCCCCAATTGTAACTATTGGAATACAACTAACAATAAATAGAGTATTTAAAATAATTAAATCTGTCAAAAAAGTTAAAATTCTAACCACTTTTCCATCTAATGAAAATAATTTTTGCATAATATATTCTCCATAAAATCAATCGTCTTAACTCTATATTTTAATGTCAGTTGCACAAAAATATTACCTAAATTATTTAAAAAATATTTCCAAATTTCTTTAAAAATTAGAATAAAGGAAGCGAGATAATTTGATGTTATCAGTCTCGCTTCCTGTAATTAGCTAGTCCCTTGTTTATACAACCAAGAGTTCATATAAAGTATTACTCTTTGACTTCTTTTTGGTAACGATTATATGCTTCCTGTTGAATCTTCATAAATTCGTCCAATCCCATATTCTTAAGAGTTTCTTTGTATGAGTCCCATTCTTTTTCTATGCCGCCTTCAACTACCCATTTAGATGCTTGTTGTTTGACATAAGATTCAATACTCACATAGATTGATGATAATTTGTTAAGTTCTTCTTGTGAATAAATCACATTAGGGTAAGCTGGCAACGCAAATTGTTTCAAATCTTGGTCCATCTTCAATTTCAATCCATCACCTTGTGTTTGATCGATTTCTACGCGACTATTGATATCATCGCTTACGTATTTAGGACCAAAATCTCGAAGTGAATTAATCCATGCCCATTCATCAGCTGATTTACCATCTTTAGGAGGTAACACTTTAAACTTATCACCATTCTTTTCAGTAGCTATTCCAAATGATCCATAGAAATTCTGAATACTTGCTTCATCTGTATATAATTTATCCAACCATTTCAATAATTTAGCAGGATTTTTACTCTTATTTGTAATCAAAATTTCATTTCGACCATAGTTGTAATGATCTGGATCAGAAAAGACATATTGTTTACCATCCATACCTTTTAAAGCAGGTAGAGCAATATATTCACTTGAATGTAAGCCAAACGTTGCATCTGCTGTCCAACCACTAGAAACACCTACTCTAGATACTCCCTTATCCATACGTTTTGCTACACTCATAGAGGTATCTTCTGTAAAGATTTCCGGATCAATCAAACCTTTTTTATAAGCTTCATGCATTGCTGCAATCCCTTGTTTATAACTTTCTTCTGTACGAAGGTAGACTGGTTTTCCATCTTTTACAGACATTTCATATGTATTATCTGCACCTAAACGATTATTGAACGGAAGAATATATGAGAATGTTGGATCAAAGTTTCCTGCTCCAAATGGAATTTCATCAGACGCGTCTCCATTTCCGTTCGCATCTTTATCCTTAAATTCTTGTAGTACTTTTACTAAATCATCATACGTTTCTGGAACCTTTAATCCTAAATTATCTAGCCACTTTTTATTAATAAATAGCTGATTAGCTACAGTAGGACGCATCGGTAATTTTTTAGGCAGGCTGTAGATATGACCATCTGGTGAAGTAATCATCGCTTTAATCTTAGGTTCTTTCTCCATAGCCTTAGTTAAATTTGGCATGTTTTCCTTGATTAAATCTTCCAATGGAATAAATAAAGATTGGTTCTGAGCAATTTCTGAATCTGTAAAAGCATTTGAACCTAAAAATGCATCTGGTAAATCTCCACTAGCAACCAACACAGATTTCTTATCTGCCCAATCTGCAGCTACAAGTGTATCCCATTTAACATCGATACCTGATTCTTTGGCAGAATCAGTTAGAAAACCTTTATGATAATCTTCCCCCCAGTCAGACCAACGAACAGTTGTGATTTTATAAGAATCTTCTCCAGACTTATCATCCTTATTCGCATTATTAGAATTTGCACAGGCTGTTAAGCCAGCAAGTGTAACTGTTCCTAAGAACAAATATGTAAATGATTTATTTTTCATGTTTTTCTCCTATTCTTTCAAGGCGCCAATCATTACGCCTTGATTAAAATATTTTTGAACAAAGGGATATAGCAACATTATCGGAGCGGTTGAAATAACAATTGCTGCATATTTCATCATATCGGCTTTGATACGAAGATCTGATGCAACTTCTCCTGTTGCTTGCGATTGTAACATTTGATTACTAATTAGTAAACGTCGTAAAATTAATTGCAATGGTTGTAAATTTTCATTCGTTAAATAAATTAAAGCATTAAACCACGAATTCCAAATACCAACTGCAGTCCAAAGTCCAATAACTGCTATAATAGCTTTTGATAACGGAACAACTATTTTAATAAAATAACGAATTGTACCACATCCATCAATTTGCGCAGCCTCCCACATCCCGTCTGGAATACTATTATTAAAGAAAGTTCTAGCAACAATAATATTGTATGATGAAACTGCAAAAGGGATTACCATTACCCAAAATGTATCAATCAAGCCTACATTCTTTACTGTTAAGTAGGTAGGAATCAAGCCACCTGATACGAACATAGGGATTATGTATAGAATACTCATCCACTTTCTACCAACTAATTCTTTTCTAGATAAAGCATAACCAGCTGGAATATTGACTACTAAAGCAACCAAGGTACCAACAACAGTATATAAAATTGTATTTAGATAGCTACGCAAAAATAAAGGTTGTTGAATAAGACGTAAATATCCATCTAATTTCCATTCTCTTGGAATAAACCATACCTTCCCGTTTGCAACATCTGAAGGATTACTAAAAGATGCAATCACTACAAACCATAACGGATAAACAATTAACAGGATAAGGAAAATTGCTAAACCATAGGTAACTATATCAAATAATAATTCAGAGTTTGTTTTTCTTGATTTATGAAACCATTTCACCTTGAGCACTCCTTCCTTTAAAAAAGACCCGTTCTAGTATATCTTTTTGAGAACCAGTTAACAGATAACAAAATTATTAGATTAACTACCGTGTTAAATAACCCTATAGCTGTCGAATAACTATACTGAAAGTTCACCATACCAACTTTATAAACATAGGTCGAAATTATCTCACTTCCTGCTAAATTAAGAGGATTCTGTAGTAGTAACACTTTCTCAAACCCTACACTTAATAAACTACCTGCTCTTAATATTAATAAAATCATAGCAGTCGGCAAAAGCAATGGTAATTCTATATGCCGAATTTTTTGTAACCTAGAGGCACCATCCATAGTTGCAGCCTCATAATATGTAGGATCAATTGCAGAAAGCGCCGCCAGATAAATAATACTATCCCAACCAATATGTTGCCATACATCACTCCAAACATAAACACCTGCAAAATGACTAGGTTTTGATAAAAAATCTGGAATAGTGATTCCAACAGACTTAAATACATTCGCTAACAAACCACTAGTAGGAGATAAAAATAAGATAATCATCCCACACATAACCATTGTAGAGATAAAATGAGGTAAGTAAGTTGTCACTTGAAATATTTTTCTAAATTTCCCAACTCTTAACTGATTACTAATGATAGCTAGTATAATAGGTAAGGGGAATCCTACTACAATACTATAAAGTGAAATTTTTAATGTATTGAACATAGTTGTCCCGAATTGGAATGATGAGAAAAATTGAGTAAAGTACTTAAATCCTACCCACTGACTAGCAAAGATACCATTGGCTGGTGAATAGTCTTTAAATGCAATAATTAGTCCCAACATGGGAATATAGGAAAATAAAATCAATAGCAATATTGAAGGAAAAAGTAATATATATAACGGAATACTATGCTTTAATTTTATTTTATGAAGTTGAGATGCTACTTTCATGTTTTTCCTCCTATTTGATTTTCTACGATTATTTTACACCATATAGAATTCCCTTAATAGAACTTTTTGGACTAGGTTTATCAATTTTTCAGTTTTTTAATTTTAAAAACTATTACTTTTCCGACATCTTGATAAAACATATCTGTTTTGTTACATGATATCGTATTTTCAAAGTGCTATAATTTTAAGAGGAGAATAGTATATGAAATTAAATCACGACTTATCAAAAAAACATTCCATTCATTTTTTCTTTAAACTCCTACTTGTACTACTATTGATAAATATTTTAATCAATATTGCTATGAGTAACATAACCAGAAATTTTATTAAAAACCAAAATATAGTACACTTACGTAGTTCAATTGAAATTTATGCTGATTCTGTTAATGAGAAATTACATTCTGTAGAACGCTTTATGTACTCAACAATAACGCATAATGAATCTTTAGAGAACTTAAATCATGTACAAACGTTTCTTGAGTATCAAGAAAATCTTAAAAAAGTTCAAACTAGCTTTGCAGAGTTTGAATATCAAAATGAAACTCATATGACATTCTTATTAGAAACCGATAGTACTGATTATTTTATAAATGTCTCCAATCTTTATATTCCATATGAAGATTATCTACTGTTAAAATCAAATCTAAAATCATTGCGTAGTGATATAAGTGACCGTAAATGGAAAAATGTAACTACTAAAAACAGCGAATACTTAGTTAAATCTGTTCATTACGAAGGAAAAATCATTTATGCCGTCATATCTTCAGAAGATATCCTAAAACCTCTCAAAAAACTCAATATTGGAAATAATGGTAAACTTTCCCTAAAAGAGCCTAACAATATACCCTCCGAAAACTACCTGATTCATGCTCAAAATGAAAAAACGCATTTACCTTTCGATATTTATGTTTTAGTCGATTATGTCGAAGTCTTTAGAAATATCACACTCTTAGAAGTATTTTTATCAGCTGTTCCTATCATTATCACCATTTTATCAATCATCATTATCCTGTATATTCGTCAATGGATGATTAAACCAATAACAAGACTCACTGAACGGCTCTCTCAACTTGGGGGCTCCATCCCCCCTTCTGAATTTTTTATATCTGAAGGTATACTAGAAATTGATAAGGCAAATGATAAACTTAATAAAGTAATATTTGACATGCAAGAATTAAAAATACGAGAATACCATTCACAACTAGAACTTAAGAAGATTGAGCTTAATTATCTTAAGAACCAAATTCGTCCGCATTTCTACTTAAATATGTTATCAATGATTCATAGTATGCTTCAAACAAAAAACTATAAAGAAATTGAAGAGTTAACTATCCTAACTTCAAATTATCTCCGTCATTTATTTATGGCTAATCAAGATTTTTCAGAACTTAAAGATGAAGTTCAGCATATTAAAGATTATTTAGAAATACAACAAATTCGATATGGAAATAGCATCTACTTTTCACTAAACTACAATGATGACCTACAAAATACTCTTATCCCATCATTACTTTTACAAACATTTATTGAAAACACAATCAAACACGGTTTTTCATTTCAGGATTTATTTACAATTTTGCTATCGATAAAAAAAGTAAAAACTGAGAACTCAGATTATATTCAGATTTGTATCGAGGATAATGGTCCAGGTTTCTCTGAAGAAATTTTATCAAAACTAAATCAGAAACAGTCTCTAATAACAGAAGATGGACATCATATTGGGATCACAAACACCATCGAACGTTTAAATCTTCTCTATCCTAATGACTATAGTATTGCATTTGAAAATAATGAAGAAGGTGGGGCTAAAATTCTTTTACTTATTCCATACAAGATTATAGACGGAGGTTATAATGAACATCTTATTAGTTGATGACGATCGTTTTATCATTGAAGCTTTACGAGAGAAAATAAATTGGGCTAAACTACACATTGACACTGTTTATGTTGCCTATAGCCTCACTCAAGCTCAAAATATTATTAGAGAGAATCCTATTGATCTCATGATAAGCGATATAGAAATGCCTCAAGGTAGTGGCCTCGAACTCTTATCTTGGATTAGAAATGAAAAATATGATATAAAAACAATTTTTTTAACCAATTACGCCGACTTCAACTATGCTCAAAAAGCAATTGAATTACAAAGCTTCGAATACTATCTAAAACCCATTAACTTTGAAAAATTAGAATTTATTATTCAAAAAGCCATTAGTAAAATTGAGAATCATAACTCAAACGGGAAAAATGATGCACTTTTACAAATAGAAGATAATTTCTGGTATGATTACCTTAGAAAACCTCAAATTTCTCGCATTGATGAGCTAGAAAACATAGCAAGCAAACAAGGTTTTATTCTTAAAAAACACCAATATTTTTTCCTTGCAGTTTTAACAATCAATCTTAATGAAGAAGATTATTCTGCAGAAACTCCATCATGGACTTCTCAACTAAAAAGAGAACTTCAAAGAATTTCACAACCTTCTTATAAGCTGATAAGTTTGTTCAAGATGGAAAGCCAGGTTGATCAATATGTTTGTCTCTTTAGAGTAGACTCATCCAAACGTAGTGACAAATTGGCATATGAAATTCATTCTCAAATTTCTAATAATTTTAGTAAATACTCAAACATTATATATAAAAGCTGCCACAAACTATCCGATATTTTATTTCATACCAAAGAACTCTACACTTATAATGAACAATATGTTTCTTATTGGAATACTATTACATGTGTTCCACATAGTTTTCCAACTTCCTTTAAAACAGAAACTCTTTCAATTACTTTTTTAGATAGCTTAAGTGAATACGAATTAAGAGAAAAAATTAATTCACTTGCCTATAATTCTCAAATTCCTACTTTCACACTACAGCAAATTTTACTAGATTGGATTCAACAAATAGGAATATATCTAGATCAAAATGGAATCTCGGCACATAAATTATTCCAAAACAGCACTCATGATTTCTTATTCCAACGACGCTTTCATTCAATTGAATCTTTTCAGGATTACTTTGATTATTACTGGTCGCATGCTAAGAAATTTGCAACAAACATTGAAAACCAGAAAAATAGTATTCAACGCATTGTCGAATACATAGATCATCACTACTATGAAGATATAAATCGTTCTATATTAGCAGATATGGTTTATCTCAGCGCAGATCATTTGGCTAGAATTTTTAAAAAAGAAACTGGAGAAACTCTTGTTAAATATATAACGGATAAGCGCATTAATGCTGCTAAATCTCTCCTATCTCAAACAGATATCTCGATATCACAAGTATCCTGTCAAGTAGGGTATGATAATTATTCTTACTTTACTAAAATTTTTAAACAAAGGACTGGACTTTCTCCTGGAGATTACCGTAAAACTTATCAAAACAAAATGTAAGCAATCTAAATCATTGAAATGATAAGTAAAATTCAAGGTCTGTAGTAATTTTTGAAATTCTACAGTTTTTCCAAAGATAGCCCCATAAACTTATTTGAAATTGCTAATAAGGTAACTTCTTAAAAAGTCAGTTTGAGAAAAACAGCCCGTAAATATTTCTAGGATGAAACGTATACTATCAAGCTTTTACACGCCTGATAGTATGCGCTTTTTATTTGAATACTTGCTACAAAACCTCACAAGATTTACTATCATGCCATACCAAAATGGACTATTTTTTAATTGCAGAAAAACACTATTTCTAAATACTTAGAAATAATCAAACGAATTAAATATTATTTATAAATATTTGAAAATAATCTTTATTTGTATTATACTATCTTTGAGGTATCTATTATGAACTATATTAAAAGACCACATTATTTAGACTTTTTAAGAAGACATCGTGACCGACAAATCATTAAGGTTGTGAGTGGAGTTAGACGAGCTGGTAAATCTGTTCTCTTTCAACTCTATAAAGAAGAGTTACTAGCAACTGGGGTAGACGAGGATCAAATCATATCCATCAATTTTGAGGATCTGAGTTACTATGACCTCCGACATTTTCAAACATTATACGCTTATATAAAAGATCAATTAGTTAGCGAGAAAACATACTATATCTTTTTAGATGAAATTCAACATGTTGAGAAATTTGAACTGGTAGCAGATAGTCTATTCATCCTACCAAATGTTGACCTCTATTTGACTGGATCAAACGCCTACTTTATGAGCAGCCAATTAGCAACAAACTTGACTGGTCGGTATGTTGAGATAGAGGTCCTTCCTTTGTCATTTGAAGAATACCTATCAGGTCAATCTCTCTCAGAGAATCTGAATACAACAGAAATTTTTAACAATTATCTCTTTAGTGCTTTCCCTTACTTATTGCAAACATCATCTTACGCTGAAAAAATTGACTATCTCAGAGGAATATATAACTCAATACTGTTAAATGATATTGTCACTAGATTGGGAAATCCAAATCCTACTATTATTGAGCGCATTGTCCGAACCCTTCTCAGTAGTACAGGTAGCTTAATATCAACAAATAAGATTCGCAATACCTTGGTCAGCCAAAATGTTTCAATATCCCATAATACTTTAGAAAATTATTTGACAACTTTGACAGATAGTTTACTTTTTTATTCTGTTCCACGTTTTGATGTAAAAGGCAGAGCATTATTGCAACGCTTAGAAAAATATTATCCCGTTGATTTAGGTTTACGACATCTCTTATTACCAGACCACAAGGAAGACATTGGGCATATCTTGGAAAATATTGTATATTTGGAATTAAGACGTAGATATTCACAAGTATATGTTGGTAATTTAGATAAGTATGAGGTTGATTTTGTTGTTGTAACTGATCTTGGCCACTACGCTTATTATCAAGTCAGTGAAACAACACTTGCTCCAGAAACACTAGAAAAAGAACTTAGACCACTAGAAGCCATTAAAGATCAATTCCCAAAATATCTATTAACAATGGATACGATTCAGCCAACAGCAAATTACAATGGAATTGAAAAGAAAAATATCATAGATTGGTTACTAGAAAAATACTGAACCTATAAATTGATACACAAGAAAAACACTCCTGTCAAAATCTAGTGAAACTATGAACAGGAGTGTTTTGTTATGGCCGAAAAAGCTTATTCAGTAGAAACTAATACTAGACTAAAAATCAATGATGGAAACTCTTGATTTCTATACAAAAAAGACATCCAAGAGAAAATTCTTGAATGTCTGTAAACGTTAATATACTCATATTGATTAACGTTTACAGACAACTGACCTTGTCAGGTTGCAGCCACATTTATAAGCGACTAAAGTCTCAACAACTGTGTCAATTGTTCCAATTTCCATGAAAACATCCTAAATCATTGAGCTAATGGCTTGAGGTTTAGAATTTTTTATATTTATATTTCATATCCAATTCTTGATAAATATAATATCTCAGCACTTCTTGAAGAAACAATTTTGTTTCATACATCTCCCTGATATCTGTTATCATTTCTGGATAGTTATCTTTCGAATCACCATGAGTATAGTAATTTCGTGTTTGAATTAATTTTATTATTAGTAATTCTCTCTCACTATTCGAAAAAATTTTAGACAGATTAAGCTCATCAATTGAATCGAATAAATTTTTTAAACGTTCGGCAAGGTTAGGCTCTTTTTGATTAAATTTCAATTTATTTCTAAATTTTCTTCTTACCTCTTCTAAAAGATGTGTGTTTATAAAGTCAAACAAAGATTGTCTAGCTTTTTCTTCAACATCAGATAAACATTTCGGATTTTTAAAATTCTTAAAATTTCTAGAGTAAACTTCCAAATTCCTAATAGCATCAACCAACTGATCTTCCAAATATAAATCACCATGAAGATTTTTTGAAAATTGTCTCACTATAAATTCAAGTTCCTCAGATTTATCAAACCAATGATTTAAAATATGTTCAAAATTATCTTCTAATGCCCTCAAAGAAATATCTTGCTGAGAATACGATTTCCATTTTTGGGATTTTCTAGAATGCTGAACAAAGAATTTGCCTTTTATAAGTGGCATACGCTTACCATCTATCATTTTATAAAGAACAAGAAATTCAATATTAGTAAAAGACAATGGTATATTTGATAAAATCTCAATAAATTCCTTAAACTTATGTGAAGCTTGATAAAATTCATCAAAATATCTTATATTTAAATCAGCTGAAATAAGTTTAATAAAATAATCACTGGTAAATGACGTAGTTGTATATGAAGAATGGAGTATTGCCACATCTTCAAAGTTCATTCCTAGTGATCTTATTGACACTTTTGTTGGTTGATATTCACTTACTGCACTTTCAAAAATAGTTTGATTGTCTCTATATTTAACAGTTACCAATGATTTTTCAATCCATTCCTCAATATGTTCAAAGCTAAAATTATATTCCTTGATTTTTTCAGAATCTAATTCATTAATTAAATCTTTAAAGGCCTCAGAACTATAATCAAAATTTCCAAGCTCATTATAAAATACACTGTAAATTTTAAAATTTTTTACTCTATATCTAGTTATCGGAAATCCAGGAGATGAGGAATGTACCATTGGTTCACCATAAGTATTTAAAATTAAAATATTACCATTACTGGAGAAACCATATATCTTTTCCAAACACTTACCAAAACCGAATGAAATACCTGATTCCTCTTCAAATCCACCAAATAATTCTAATACAATTTCACTAGAAGAATAATGTAAAATACCGCTCAAGTTATCCTTACTAACTATATCGTCGGAACGTTCTGAAAAATACCCTTTTATTTCAAACTCTTTATTCCAAGTGTAATCTTTAAATTTCATATTATCCTTTCTGATTGCTTTTCAAAAATCTTCACAACTTTCTAAACTATGATTTTTATGTCGGTACTACCTTTTAATTGTATTAGACCAGCTTCCAATTCTCATCATTCGAGTTATCAATCAGAGTATTTCTTTTATTACTCAATAATTCATCACTCACAAAATATTGCCCTAGTCTCTCTACAAAACCACAATTCTGACAAGTATATAGATAATCTTCTTTTATTTCCCTCACTAAATTGATATTGAACTTATATATCCTCCCGCATTCTTCACATGTCATGCTAAGATTATCACCATTAAATATGAAATCAAAAATACTTTCTAATTCTTTATTTTCTTCTCCAGATAAAGCTAAAATTATCTTTAAATTTCTAATATACCGGTTAAGGGTAACTATTTCTAAATCAATATCAAAATATTTCTCAAATATAGCAATAGCTACTTCTACTAAATAAATGAGAATGTAGGGTGTTTTCTCATAGAACAAATGCCAAAAATCATCCCAAATCTTATCATCAGAAAATATAAAATTAAGATTTCGCTTTTCCGTAGGATAATTTTTATTCTTTGTCACCAAATGAATAGATTGATCAAATACACTTGTTAAACTATTTTCTGCCTTTCGATTATATATAATGTCATATAGTAATTCAGGATCAAGTAATTCTCTACTAAAATCCAAAAAACCATTTTCATACTGAATCGATTCTTTTGCTTTTAAAAGTAGGTCAATAACAAATTCTTTTTTACCCTTCAAATCACTTACGTCATATTCCCTAAGCTCTCCATATTGTATTTTTTCTAAGAAATCATGTGGTTGAACCAATATCCAACTTAAATAAAATAAATTATCTTGAAAAGGTTTCCTAGCAAGAGAAAATGCAACAGTAACTTTTCCCCTCTCTATACAACTCAGAGATTCAAATAGGTAGTAATTTAAATCACGTAAAATTGAAAAAAAGATGTGAGGTATATATACATATTCAGAAATATCTAAATCTTTTTGTCTATCTAGTTCATCAAACAAGTCAATTTCATCATTTATCTCATTAGTAAATCTAAAAGATAGACTGGATAATTGATATTTATCAGCTTTAACTAAAATATCAACTAGTATATCATACAAATATAGCATTAATTGATGACGTTTTCTATACTTAGTTGGTAATAATTCTGATATGTGAGATTTAGCCAATATTACTTTCCTCAATTCTTTTTAACTCTACATAACTATATTATACTCTAAAAGTACTCAGTCTTTATCTAGAAGGTTCCTATATAACTTAACAATTATTTTAAGTGTAAACCTAGAAAAGCACTTTGCAAATAGCTTTGAAATATTGATATAATCGTATCAATTAACGTTTTAAAGCAACTGACTTTGCCCTCCCAGTCATATTATAGTGTCGATATAGCAAAAGGAAACACCAACAAGCCTTTACATGCTGACTATCTGAACAATAAAATGAAAAGCATTAGAAAGCGACATAAAGAGCTGGCACATGCTACACTTCATAAACTACGACATACAGGTACAACTCAAATTTATGTCAATACTCCTAATGTAGTTCCTATGGCAGTTGGTGAATTTGCTTTAAAGTCTCTAAAACAATAAGGTAAAAATAAGGTAAACTTTGAGGTAAGCTTTTCAAAAAAATACGAAAAAAGCACCCATAAGGTAAACTTTTGAGTGCTTTGAAACGTTGATATGATCGTATTGATTAACGTTTACTAAATTGTGATGCTTTACGAGCTTTCTTAAGACCTGGTTTCTTACGTTCAACTTTACGTGAGTCACGTGTAAGAAGTCCTGCGCGTTTCAATGAATCGCGGAAGTCTGGGTCTACTTGAAGAAGGGCACGAGCGATACCGTGACGGATAGCTCCTGATTGACCAGCGTATCCACCACCTACAACGTTAACGAAAACGTCGTATGAACCTACAGTTGAAGTAACTGCGAATGGTTGGTTGATGACAAGACGAAGGTCAGCGTGTGGGATGTACTCTTCAACATCTTTTTTGTTAACAGTGATTTTACCAGTTCCTGGAACAAGGCGAACGCGTGCAACAGCGTTTTTACGACGTCCAGTACCTGCATATTGTGCTTGTGACATACTTTATTGTTCCTTTCCTTAGATAAGTCCTGAAATATCAAGAACTTCTGGTTGTTGTGCAGCGTGAGTGTGCTCAGCTCCAACAAATACTTTCAACTTCATACCTTGAGCGCGTCCAAGAGTATTGTGTGGAAGCATACCTTTAACTGATTTCTCTATCAAACGTACTGCATTTTTAGAACGAAGTTCACCTGCAGAGATTTGTTTCAATCCACCTGGGTGGTTTGAGTGAGTGTAGTAGATTTTATCAGTTGCTTTTTTACCAGTCAATTTAACTTTTTCAGCATTGATAACAATCACAAAGTCACCTGTATCAGTGTGTGGTGTAAATGTTGGTTTGTTTTTTCCGCGAAGTACGCTAGCAACTACTGCAGAAAGACGTCCAAGTGGTACATCAGTTGCGTCAACTACGTACCATTTACGTTCAACTTGGCCTGGTTTAGCCATAAATGTTGTTTTGTTCATGATTTCTCCTATATATAGTTCGATTTTTGTTTACGGTGATGGGTGTTCCTTCCCATCGAAAAGTATTTGGAAGGTTCCGGGGCCTTTCAAATGGGGTAAACAATACCGCCTACTATAATACCAAATTTCACCCCTAAAAGTCAATAGATATGAAAAATATTTTTCTAAACGTAACTTCTCAAAGTAACTTCCACTTGCCTGACCAAAGTGGAAATTAGTCTAAAACGGATTTTTATGGTGGAATTAAGTGTGAGACGTTTGAGTTAGAAATGAGGTCTACTATGACAAAACATAAACACCTTGCCCTTTCAGACCGTAATGATATCCAATTAGGCTTAGAGCGCGGTGAAACCTTCAAAGCTATTGGACAGTCCATTCTAAAAGACCCAACTACTGTTTCTAAAGAAGTCAAACGAAATAGACAAGTTAGAGAATCTACTTGTGATAACCTTCCTTGCCCTCTACTCGACAAAGCTCCCTTTGTCTGTAATGGATGCCCTAAAAGAAGACAGAATTGTGGCTATCAGAAAATCTTCTACCTTGCTAAACAAGCTCAAAAACAATACGAACAAACTCTTGTTGAATCTCGTGAAGGAACTCCCCTCAATTCCAAGACCTTCTGGGACATGGACAAAGTCATTTCTAATGCGTAACTTCTCAAAGTAACTGAAAGTTATATAATCAAGTTAATTTGGGAATTTACCTATTAACTTCGGGAGATTTTTAGGATTTTTTCCTTATTTCTCCCTGTAGCTAAAATCCTTTTCAAAAAATCACCTTTTCTTGATTTTTAATCCTATTTGCTGTATGATAAGGGAAAAGAAAGGGGGCAAAAATATGGCTTTTACCAATACCCAGATGCGGTCTGCTAGTTTTGGCATTGTTACCAGCTTGCCTGATGATGTCATTGATTCTTTTTGGTATATTATTGACCACTTCTTAAAAAATGTCTTTGAATTGGAAGAAGAACTTGAGTTTCAATTGCTCAATAACCAAGGAAAAATTACCTTCCACTTCTCAAGTCAACACCTCCCCACAGCCATTGATTTTGACTTTAATCATCCTTTCGACCCTCTTTATCCCCCGAGAGTTCTGGTTTTAGATATGAATGGTAGAGAGACTATCCTCCTCCCAGAAGAAAATGACCTATTTTAATACTCAATGAAAATCAAAGAGCCAATTAGGAAGCTAGCCGCAGGTT
>NZ_VMMM01000005.1:0-97930 GCF_013277195.1 Streptococcus sp. 2579 | reverse complement strand
TTATATCTTCGTTTGTGGCTTTCTTGCTTACGGATATAGTCTAAAATTCGATTTCGAAACTTGGTTTTGAAATATTGCCTTAAACGAGGGATATCTTCTACCAATTCTTCTTCTCTACTAATCAATTCATGTAAGCAAATCATTCCCTCTTGGTTCCAGTCCGATAGCTCCCATAAATGAAGGTAATATTCATTTCTACACTTGTATACAATTCCTTGGACTTCTTCATACAATTCTTTAATCATTCTTTTCCCCTTTCTAAATACAGTTTAACAAAACAAAAAGCTAATTTGGTTATTTCTCCCCATTCTGTTCCCTACACCGTCTAAACTGCACAAAAAAGAGAGGCTCAGCCTCTCTTTGGGTTATTTTTCGTCATTCATTTTTGATTTTACTTCATCATAAGATAATGCATGAGATTCCTCTTCTACTGTTTCAGGCATCTTTCCTGTTTCATAGAGAGATTTAATTTGTGTACTATCCAATGTTTCGTATTTCAATAATGCTTCTGCAATCAACTTGTGAGTTTCACGATTTGACTGAATAATTTCAGCGGCTTTATTTCGTGCCTCATTCAATAATGAACGAACCTCTTCGTCAATTTCATAAGCTGTTTGTTCTGAAATTGATTTTTGAGGGCTTTGTGCACCAAACATGGCATGATTTCCTTCATATTGAACTGGACCAAGTTTTTCACTCATACCGTACTCTGTAACCATTGCACGCGCCATTTGTGTCGCTTGTTCAAAGTCGTTTGAAGCTCCTGTAGTTTGGACATTAAAGATAATTTCTTCAGCTACACGTCCACCCATTAAGCCAGCCAATTGCTCTTTCATATCTTCTTTAGATAGAAGCATTTGGTCTTCCTTAGGAAGTGCAATCATATAACCACCTGCACGACCACGTGGTACAATTGTAACCTTATGGACAACTCGGGCATTCGATAAGACTAGACCAACAATGGTATGTCCTGCCTCATGATAGGCAACCAATTCACGTTCTTTTTGTGAAACTGTCTTATCTTTCTTAGAAGGACCAGCAATCACTCTATCTTCTGCTTCATCAATATCTGAAGCATCAATAACTGACTTGTTGCGACGGGCAGCAACTAAGGCTGCCTCATTTAGAACGTTTTCCAAATCAGCACCAACAAAGCCTGGAGTTTGTTGAGCAACTAATTTCAAATCTACATCTTCTGCTAAAGGCTTGTTCTTAGCATGAACTTTCAAGATTGCTTCGCGCCCCTTAACATCAGGACGACCAACCAATACTTTTCTATCAAAACGTCCTGGACGCAAAAGGGCAGGATCAAGTACATCTGAACGGTTTGTCGCAGCGATGACGATAATTCCTTCATTTCCCTCAAAACCATCCATCTCAATCAAAAGTTGGTTCAAGGTTTGTTCACGTTCATCATTTCCTCCACCGAGGCCGACACCACGTTGACGACCAACAGCATCAATTTCATCGATAAAGATAATAGCTGGCGCTGCTTTTTTGGCATCTTCAAAAAGAGAACGAACACGACTAGCTCCAACTCCGACAAACATTTCTACAAAGTCAGAACCTGAGATACTAAAGAATGGAACGCCTGCTTCTCCAGCGACTGCCTTAGCAAGCAAGGTCTTACCTGTTCCCGGAGGCCCCTCCAAAAGAACACCTGCTGGAATACGGGCTCCAAGTTTTGTAAATCGTTTTGGATCTTTTAAGAATTCAACAACTTCAACTAGTTCTTGCTTTTCTTCCTCAGCTCCAGCAACATCTGAAAATCTTACTTTAATATCCTCTTTATTTGCAGCTTTAGCCTTACTACGTCCAAAACTCATTGGGTTACGACCATTGCCTCCCCCCATATTTCCCATCATAGAGAATAGGAAGAAGAATAGAATTCCAAATGGCACAATGGATACGAGTAGATTAATCCACATACCACTTGAACTTTCATGCTTAATAGTTACTTCTGCTTTATGGTCCGAAGCAAGTTTTTGCAATTCTGATACTGTGGTATCAGAGGGAAGAATAATACTTGAAAATTTCTCTACTGTTGTAACAGATGGAGAAAAGAACTGAATGCCTGTTTCTTCTTTACTTGTTTTAGGATTTTTATAGACACCCGAAACTTCGATAACACTGCCATTTGGTTGGTAGGTTAATTCTTTTACATTGTCATCGGTAATTTCTTTTACCAATTCTGTATAATTAATTTGCTCACTTTTCCCTGCAACACTACCTGTACTAAAATACTGGTAAGCTGTAACTAGGAAAAAAATAAGTAATAACCATAGAAATGGATTTTTAATTAAACCATTATTTTGTTTTTTCATTAAAAATTGTTCTTTCTAATTTGAATACACTTCTTCTTTCAATACTCCAATATAAGGAAGGTTACGATAATTTTCTTTGTAGTCTAAACCATAACCTACTACAAACTCATTTGGGATAGTAAAGCAGGTATAGTCTGCCTCAATTTCTACAACACGTCCCTCTGGTTTATCCAACAAGGTTGCAATGTTAACAGAAGCTGCATCTCTTGCAATAAACATATCTCGCAAATTCTTCAAAGTTTGACCTGTATCAATGATATCCTCTACAAATAGAACATGTCTTCCTTTAATATCTTGAGTTACATCTTGCTTGATATTGATGACACCACTACTTGCTGTTCCACCATGGTAGCTAGAAACCATCATGAAGTCCATTTCAATATGTGTATCAATATGTTTGACCAATTCAGCCATAAAAGGAATAGATCCTTTTAAAATCCCAACCAAGATTGGATTTTTTCCTGCATAGTCCTTAGTTAATTGAGCACCTAATTTTTTAGCAGCTTCTGTAATTTCATCGTGTGAAACGAGGATTTTTTTAATATCGTTTTCTAACATTTTTTTACCTATCTATTTTTTCTATATAAAGTACAGTGTTCATTATATCATTTTTCGTGTTTTTACTCAAATTACTGGTCGCAATTCCCAAAATTGAGACAATTTCACCAAATTGCTCAATAATCAGAGCTGATTTTCGCTTTTCCATAGGGATTTTCAAATCGATAAATAGACGTCTGAGTTTTTTTATATGTCCATTTTGAATCAAAACATCTCCTGGTTTTCGATGACGAATGTGTACGGATGTTTCCCGTGAAACAGGTATTCGCTGAATTGATTCACCTTCTAATGGAAGTCCAAAGGAAAATAAATATCCTTGGTAAGATACCTGATTTTGATAGTGTAACACAAGTTCATCTTCCTTTTCATCAGCCTGCGGACTGATTTTACAAATCTGAAACTGTTGATACTCTTTTATCAATTCATAACCATTTTTAAGCGGATGACGATACTGGCTTTTAGTTTTTAAAATTTGCCTAACTTCTTCAAACTGAGCTTTTGTAAGATTCAAATCTGGAAAACGATTCAGATAAGTTTGAAGTAAAACTCTTTGTGTAGACTCAGAGTAAGACAATAGCTGCTGTAAATTTTCCACATCAATATTGTTAGATAATTCAGTTATAGCTAAGTCATAATCTAAAATTTCATTGCCGATACTTAAGATTGCATCTCTAAATCGAGGATTTTCTTTTTCTAATTCTGGTAAATAAGAATTTCGAATACGATTTCGAAAATAATGATTTTTCTTATTTGATGTATCTTCAAAGTGAAAAATTGGTGGAAAGTCTTTTTTCTGAAAATGCAAGAAGGGACGAATGATTTCTATCACTCCGACTACTTGCTTCTCCTTAATTCCTGATAGATAGCGCAAACGAGTGCCTCGAATCAAACGCATCAAAATCGTTTCCACCTGGTCATCAGCATGGTGGGCAGTAACTAAAGCTGTCGCACCTGTCTTTTTCATGACCTCTTGAAAAAAATCATAACGAAAATGTCGAGCACGCGCTTCTGAAAATTCTCCTGAAAAATCGCTGATATAAATAGGAAGCTCTGCTTCAGCAGCCAACTTCCTTAATTCCTTTTCTTCCCAATCTGATTCAATTCTCTGCTTATGATTCACATGAGCTAAGATCAATTCAATTTCTAACTCTTTTTGATAAGTAGACAATACCTTAAATAGAAACATAGAATCTAATCCACCAGAAAGAGCTAGCACCACCTTAGTATGCTTTTTGAAATATCCCTTCTTGAGAAAATGATTTAAAAAATCTTGTTCTCTCATTTTAGAACCTCATAAACATCCTTAGCTATCTGAGAAATTGTATCATAATCAGAATTCTTAGTGAAAATAGAAAGAATAAATGGATAATCTGCATAGACGACACCCGTATCATGCTTAAATTCATCCGCATCCCCAATTTTATGAGCTACCTTCACAGAAACACCTTTGGCAATGCGCTGATTATCAAAATCTGTTTTAGTCAAAGACTCCAATACAAATCCATTTTGATTATAAATAGCTTCCATGACTTTTCCAGCCATTTTAGAAGAAATCAATTTTTCTTTTGGATCCCAATCATCTCCCATAATAGCAGACATCTTGGATTTAAATGTGGCATCAGATTGGTTTGAAATGTAATAACCCAATATATTATGAGCTACATTATCAGATTCTTTAGATACTTTTGTGATTAAGTCCTTGAGAGAATACTCTTTATTATCCTCTTTTTTAGGAAGACTACCACTTCCCTCTGGTTTATAAGAACCTGGAAAATCATTGACTGCAGATACATATTTTACAGTCGTATCTAACTGATAAAGACCCTCATTTATTTTTTCTTGCGTATAATAAAGATAAGGGAGTTTCAAAACACTAGCTGCATACATCTTTTCATCTTGATTGATACCAGCTTCTTTTCCAGTAGTCAGTTGCTTAACATAAATAGAGAATGAATCCTTCTGATATTTTTCAGATAACATTTCTTGGACTTTACCCATCCGATTATCTTCTTCAGAAGTTGATTCCTTATCTACCCATCCAACCTGATCAATATGTAGAAATTCTCTTCCTTCTACAAACATGGTATTGTCGATTGATACCTGCGAATAAGCTGATAAGGATGATTTCACTTCTTTTAAATCATAAGGACTATTGTACAGTTTAAAATCAGATTCTAACCATACTTTTTTTATTGCTGGAGTTACCTCTGACTGATCATATAAAAATCGTTTGTCTGCAGCTATAAATTGATGGTTGGATAACTTAAATACCGGAATCCCTTGTTTATTTAAACGCCACTCGGTTATTTGGAAACTTGTTTTGGGAGTCAATTTCCCAGATTCCACTACTAAATCTTCATTCGCATAAACAGGAACCTCTCCATAAACCATGGGAGAACTTAATTTTTCTCTAAAATAAATACCAAAGTCAGATTGTGAAAGGTAATAAATTTCTTTCGAAGTATAGACGACTTCTTTTTCTGTGCTAACAACTTTTGAAACTGTCAAAAAACTTGGTAGCAACAAAATAATTAAGAATTTACGCATTCTTCCTTTCCTTTTCTTCTTGTAAACGCAATAATTGATTTTTATCAGCCAACTCTTCCAGCTTTTCATCTGATAAACTCAAAAATTGCTCTATTACGTCTAGTAAATTTTCCATTTTATCACCTTTGAAGCAAGTCAGGAATCGTATAAACAGCTTCCCTATTCTTAGAATAATAGTACTTCGCTCGTGTATATTTGGCAGCATAATCCTCATCTTTCAACTTGGTAGCAAATGCTGTCTCCTTATCCTTTTCATCACTCAAAGTTTGATACTGAGTTTGCAAGTCTGCTAGTTGCTGACGTCTTTGGAGTAATTGTTGATAGCTCTGGGCTAAATTAAAAGTTGGCAAGATAAATAATAGCATAATCAAAATCAGAACCCAACCCATGAAACGATTCCGTTTTTGTCGTTCTTTCATCAGGTAGCGACGACGTTGATATTCATTTTGAATAAAAGAATTATTCAATTGTACAATATTTTTAGACATTTTCTTCTACCCGTGTTTCACTGATAATTTCATACATGCCTGCTGCATCTTCTTTTTTTGTACTATCTTTCATCTCTAGTACTTTGACAAGTAGCAACTTATTGCCAAAGCGAATTTCAACTTGGTCATTAACTTTCAAATCCGTTGAACTTTTGGCCAAGATTCCATTCACCTTGATTCTGCCTTTATCTGCTACTTCTTTTGCGACTGTACGACGCTTGATAATTCGCGATACTTTTAAATATTTGTCTAATCTCATCCTTATTACCTCAAATTATTATTGTACCATTTTTATCTATTTTATAGAAGAAAAATATCAAATGGAATTTTCTTTCTTAGACTCTTTTATCTCTAATAAACTTTCTCCAAAAATCAGCAGACCTTCTAAAATTTCATAATCTTTCTTATTTTGGACATCAAATACAAGCTCCATTAATCCCTTACTCTCAGCGATGCCTGCTTTTAAGTTCGTTGCGGATAAAGATTTAAAATAATCTTGAGCCAAAAACAGTCGTTGAGTGACTTTTTCAAATTGAACTGTAATTTTATTATCTTTTCTTTCCACACGTTGAACAAAGACCTTGTCAAGATAAGACTTAACCAAACCAATCTCTAAAAGATAGGCTACCACGTCTGGGTACTCTCCAAAACGGTCTATCAGCTCTTCTTGTAACTCTTCATAATTGACACGGTTGTCAATTTGACGAATTTTCTTGTAAATCTCAATCTTATGTCGTTGGTCTGAAATATAAGTATCAGGAAGATAGGCATCAATTTGCAAAATCAACTCAGCATTCCCTTTGGTTCTTGTGTTAGCGTTAGCATTACCGTTTCGTTTAGCAATAGCTTCCTCTAATAACTGCGAATACAATTCAAAACCAACAGAATCAATGAAACCAGACTGGGATTTTCCTAGGAGATTTCCTGCTCCACGAATCGAAAGATCTCGCATCGCAATCTTAAATCCGGATCCCAATTCTGTAAATCCTTTAATCGCTTCTAATCTCTTTTCAGAGACTTCACTGATTGATTTTTCTGGACGATACATGAGATAGGCATAAGCAATACGATTACTACGACCGACTCTTCCTCTTAACTGATACAAGGTTGACAAGCCCATATGGTCCGCATTTTCTATAAATAAAGTATTAGCATTTGGAATGTCCACCCCTGTCTCAATAATGGTAGTTGTTACTAAAATATCATATTGTCCTTCAATGAAGTCTAATAGAGTATTTTCCAACTGAATCTCACTCATTTGCCCATGAACATAACCAATCGAAGCCTCTGGAATCAACTCCTGTAATTCTGAAACCTTCTGGTCAATCGTGTCAACTTTGTTGTAAAGGTAGTAAACTTGACCTCCACGCTCCATTTCACGTAAGACCGCATCACGAATGACACTATCATTCTTTTCCAAAACATAGGTTTGCACTGGATAACGATTCGTTGGGGGAGTTTCAATAACAGATAAATCTCTGATTCCCAGCATAGACATGTGAAGGGTACGAGGAATTGGCGTTGCTGTCAAGGTTAGGACATCTACTTGTTTTTTCAGTTCTTTCAATGTTTCCTTATGCTTGACACCAAATCGTTGTTCCTCATCAATAATCATCAAGCCCAAATCAGCAAACACAACATCTTTTGACAAAACACGATGTGTTCCAATCAAAATATCAACTTGACCGTTTTTCAATTTTTCAAGTGTTTCAGTCTGCTCTTTTTTACTTCTAAAGCGACTCAACACATCAATATTAACTGCAAAATTTTGGAATCGTTCCTTAAAATTCGTATAGTGCTGTTGCGCTAAAACCGTCGTCGGAACTAGAACGACAACCTGTTTGTGATCATTGACTGCCTTAAAGGCTGCACGCATAGCAACTTCAGTCTTTCCAAAACCAACATCCCCAACTAAAAGTCGATCCATTGGCTGAGAAGCCTGCATATCTCTCTTGATTTCCTCAATACTACGAAGTTGATCATCCGTTTCAACATAAGGGAAAGCATCATCAAAGGCCTGTTGATCATCATCATCAGCTGAGAAAGCAAAACCCTTCAACTGACTACGTTCAGAGTAAAGTTTGATTAAATCATCAGCTATATCCTCTACCTGGTTCTTAACCTTTTGCTTGGCCTTTTTAAAATGACCGTCATTTAATTTATTGAGTTTTGGAGCTTTACCATCACTTGAAATATATTTGGACAGTAGATGAATCTGTTCCACGGGGATAGAAATTTGATCCCCATTTTGATACTGGACACTTACATAATCGCGGTGAATCCCCTTGATTTCAATTGTTTCAATTCCTAGATATTGACCAATTCCATGAATGTGGTGAACAACGTAGTCCCCTTTTTCAAGTTCATTATAATCTTTTAAGCGCTCCGCATTTGAAACATGTTGTCTTCGAAAACGACGTTTCAATTTCTTTTGAAAAATCTCATGTTCAGTTATCAATAAAACCTTTTCATCTACAAAATGAAAACCATGTCTGAGATTACCCTCGATTAAGTTTACAGATTCTTGACAGATTCTTGACTTATCTCTGGAATCCAATTTAATCTGGTATTCCTCTAAAACATCCTCCAATGTTTTACTTCCCATTGAATTGCTAGACTGCAGGATAATAGTATAATTCATTTTTTTGTATCGTTCAATTTCTTCTTTTAGAAAAGAAAATTGATTGAAAAACTCCTGCATAGGATATTGATTGAATTGATAAATTTGATCAAATTTGAGATTTCCTAAACCCTTTTGAAGATTAGAGAAAAAGGTCACCGGACTTTGTTTTTTATAGATTTGCTCAGTATCAGCAAAATACTGCATATCAGAAAATGCTTTACTGTTCTGTAATTCTTCTGTAAAGTACTGCGCTAATTCTCTTTCAAAGACTTCATACTGATTCATCAATTTTTGATAATCATCAAAGAATATTGGAGTATCTTTTTCAATATAATCAAAAACAGTCCATATCTTATCATAGCACAAAGATAAAAACTTCCGAGAATCTGCATGGCTTTGTTTTTGGTGAAAACTTGAAAGAATTTCTTCTAGGTAGGATTTCAAAATAGGTGATAAAGTCTTTGAAATTTGTTTTTCTAAAGCTGACTGACCTCTTTGATAATCCTTTTCTCTCAAAAGCATATCGCTAGCTGGAAAGATTGTGAGTTCTGTCTGATTTTCTTTCGATAATTGTGTTTCTACTTCAAATGACCTGATACCATCAATTTCATCACCAAAAAACTCAATTCGGCAAGGTTCTAACTGGGATATTTCAAAAATATCTAAAACATCTCCTCGCAGACTAAATTCGCCCTGAGTTTGTACTTGTGTAACTTTTCGATAGCCAATTTCCTTTAACTGATGGATAAGCGCGTGTTGATCATATTCTTCACCAACTGAGATTTTTACAATACTATCTTTGAATACATTGGGAGACGGTAAAATCAATCGACTTGCTGCGATATTACAAACTAAAATCCCTTTCTTAGATGGATTAGTCAAAAAACGTAAGGCTTCAACCCGTGAGATGATTTTTTCTTGTGAAGACATCAAAAACTCGACCATAGGGGAATCATCTACCAAAAATGGATAGACAAATTCCTCACCCAAGATAGAAATAAGATCACTAATAAGCCCTTCTGCTTCTCCATAAGTTGATGTCAATAAAACAATCTTATCTTCTTTCTTCAAACTACTAGCGATGGCTAAAGCTTTTGTAGAAATTGACAAGCCTAACATTAATTGTCTTTTCTTATCTGTTAAACTTTGATGCCATTTTTTAATCTGATCATTTTCTGAGAATAAATCTAATAAGGTTACCATTTATCCGTTATACCTCTGCATTGTTTTCTCAAAATTTTTCTCTTGTAAATAGTAGTTTACAGATTCGTCAACCTTGTCAATAGACTGTAAAATACCAATATAATCATCCTTGTCAAAGGTACTCAAAACATGGTTAACAACTGACATTCCATTTTTAGGTCTTCCGATTCCAATCTTAACACGATTAAAGGTCTGGGTTCCAATATGTTGAATAATAGACTTAATACCATTATGACCACCTGCTGAGCCTTTTGCTCTTAAACGAATCTTTCCAACTTCCATGTCAAGATCATCGTAAATGATGAGTAAATCTTCAATATCTAAACCATAATAAGTCAATAAAGCATGAACCGCTTTTCCACTTTCATTCATAAATGTCGTTGGTTTGACAAGATAAATTTTTTCTCCATTTAGGAAAAAGGATGCTAGGTCAGCTTGAAATATCTTATCATGTGTAAAAGTGACATTCTGTTTCTTCGCTAGTTGGTCAATCAACATAAATCCAACATTGTGTTTTGTTTCAAAATATTTATCCCCTGGATTTCCTAATCCTACAAGTAATTTGGTCATTTATTTTTCCTTTCAAAAGCCAAAAGGGTTGGAATTTTTTTCCAACCTAATTGATACTATTCATTAAATTTTTTAGACATTAAAGCGGAATTCCATAATATCGCCATCTTGAACGATATATTCTTTTCCTTCTTCACGCAAGCGTCCAGCTTCTTTTACAGCCTTTTCAGATCCGTATTTCACTAGATCCTCATATGACATGGTTACTGCACGAATAAAGCCTTTTTCAAAGTCTGAGTGGATAATCCCAGCTGCTTGAGGAGCCTTCATACCACGTTTGAATGTCCAAGCTCGAACTTCTTTTTCACCAGCTGTGAAGTAAGTTCCCAATCCAAGTAAGTGGTAAGCTGCACGCGTCAACTTATCTACACCTGATTCTGTCAAACCAATGGCTTCAAGAAACTCTTTTTTATCTTCATCGTCTAACTCAGAAATTTCTTCCTCAGAACGCGCAGAAATAACGACTACTTCAGCATTTTCTGTCGCTGCGAATTCACGAATTTGTTTAACATAGTCGATAGAGTCAGGTTCTGAAACCACATCCTCATCCACATTGGCAACATAGAGCACTGGTTTAGTTGTCAACAGGAAGAGACCTTTGACAACTTTTTGTTCTTCATCTGTAAATTCGATTGTACGAGCTGATTTTCCATCTTCAAGGACTGGTTTAATCTTTTGAAGAACATTAAATTCTGCTACAGATTCTTTATCTTTTTGCGTACGTGCCATCTTTTCTACACGCGCATAGCGTTTATTGACTGATTCTAAGTCAGCAAGAATCAATTCCAGGTTAATGGTATCAATATCTGCAAGTGGATCCACAAAGGCATCTTCACGTCCTTGCTCGCGCATGACATTTTCATCATCAAAAGCACGAACTACATGAACAATGGCATCTACTTCACGGATATTGGCCAAGAATTTATTCCCTAATCCTTCTCCTTTTGAAGCTCCTTTTACAATCCCTGCAATATCTGTAAATTCAAATGTTGTTGGCACTGTCTTTTTAGGAGTAATCATTTCAGTCAATTTTTGTAGACGTTCATCTGGAACTTCTACCATTCCAACGTTTGGGTCAATCGTTGCAAATGGGTAGTTAGCTGCCTCTGCTCCTGCTTTTGTAATTGCATTAAATAGTGTTGATTTACCAACGTTTGGCAAACCAACGATACCTGCTGTTAAAGCCATATTTTCTCATTCTCCGTTTTCATTTCAATCCCTAATATTATAACACAAAAAGGGAAAACTTGCTAACCCTCTAACTAAGGGTTCTCAGTCAATAATTTTATTCATTTTTCGATCAAAATCATAGCGCCCCATCATGACAACATGGTCACAATTACTGCATTTGATTTTGATATCTGCCCCTACACGTGTAATTTCCCAACGATTTGCTTTTTTACCAGTTGACTTGATAGTACAAGCATGTGGTTTTTTCATCTCAACAAAATTTCCAACTTGATACATACTACTCTCCTTTTCTTTTTCGATTATATCATAAAAGAGGCGAGCTAGGCTCAACCTCTTTCACTTAATTTGTACGAACTGGGGTGATGAGCTGCATGAAGTCCTCATCAGTGTCTGCTGGCACAAGAGTAAATGGACGAACAGCTGAGATAAAGCTAATGGTCACCTTTTCGCTATTTAAAGCCTTGAGTGAATCAATCAAGTAAGTTGGGTTGAAACTAATAGTCAAATCTTCACCAGTAACCTGATCAGTATCGATTTCTTCGTTTACTTTACCAACTTCTGGAGAATGAACATGGGCGCTAACAACCCCATCTTTAATTTCAAGTTTCACAGTACCATTTTGAGTCGCACTTGATAAAAGACGAGCACGTTCCATTGACTGGCGTAAGTTTAGCACATCAAAAGTAATAGTAGTGTTAAAGTCTGTTGGAATCAAGCGATCTGTATCAGGATAGTTTCCTTCTAGGAGACGAGTATAGAAGCTAATATTTTCGCTTCTAAAGAGAATTTGGTTATTGGCAAAGAAAATCTCTACAGTTTCAATATCATCTGTAAATACCGCTGAAAATTCGCGTAGAGAACGGCTAGGAATGACAACATCAAAATCATCACTATTTTTCTCAAGCGTTAATTTTTTCTGGCTTAGACGATGAGAGTCTGTTGCAACTGTTTTTAACTCTTTGTGTTGACTCAATACAAAATGAACACCTGTCAAAATTGGACGACTCTCTTGTGTACTTGCAGCAAAAGCTGTTTCATTGATAATTTTCTTGAGTAATTTTGTTTCAAGAACCAAAGGAGTGCTTACTGAAATTTCTTGGATTCGTGGGTACTGTTCGCTATCTTTTCCTTTTAGGGTAATTTCTGATTTGCCGCTGGTTAAAACAATTTGATTTTGTTCAATTTCTTTAAAATCAAGAGTTACATCAGGTAGACTAGATATCACATTGATGAAGAAAGAAGCTTCAAGAAGAATCGAACCTAAAGAAGTAATTAACAAACCAGCATCTTCATTTTTTTGAGAAATAAAATTTTCAATTGAAATCTGACCATTTGAACCAATTAAAGTAACACCTTCATTGGTCACGTCAATTTTGACTGTTGATAAAATAGGAATGGCATTTTTAGAGCTAATAGCTCTCTTAGTAATATTTAAGGCTTGTAGAAATAAATTTTTATTAATTGAAAAATGAATCATGGATTCTCCTTTATTTATTTTTAGTATTAGAAGGATAATAGTAATAATAGAGTCTGTGAAATCTGTGGAAAACAGACTAAAAGTAAGGAATACCAAGTTTTTTAGCTTGTTTAAAAAATGTGGATAAAAAAGATAAAAAAGCGAAAGTTATCCACAAGTTATTTGATTTTCTTTTTGATTGATTCAATTTCTAAGCGTAAATTATCGTCTTCATCAATCAAAGATTTAATTTTAGCATGGGCATGAATAACTGTTGTGTGATCTTTACCACCAAATTCCTTCCCAATTTTTGGAAGACTATTATCTGTTAGTTCTCTAGATAAATACATGGCTACTTGACGGGCTAACACAATATTTTGAAGGCGTCTACTTCCTTTCATTTCTTTGACGCTGACACCATAAAAGTTACCAACTTCATTTTGGATTTTATCAATTGGGATGACGAGCATTTGGCTAACATCTTGTTTGCGAGCTCTAATAGCTTCTGCAGCAATATCAATAGTGATATCCTTGATGTTTTTTACTCTGGCAATTAAAGTGATGTCGTTGATGGCTCCCTCAAGATCTCTAACATTTGAATCAAATTGCCCAGCTAGGTATTCTAGAGTATCACTTTGGAAATTGTAGCCTAAATGTTCCGTTTTACTTTGTAAAATGGCAATACGTGTTTCAAAGTCAGGGGGTGTGATAGTTTGTGTCAATCCCCAACTAAAGCGCGTGACAAGCCTCTCCTCGAGCCCTTCTAGATGTTTTGGACTACGATCACTCGTTAGGACAATCTGTTTTTGCTTGTCATGAAGGGCGTTAAAGGTATTGAAAAATTCTTCTTGAGTTGCAACTTTTTTTCCGCTGAGTGACTGGATATCATCAATTAACAAAAGATCAAGACTGCGGTAGGTTTTTTTAAACTTTTCCATTTCCCCAAGTCTTAGGTGATCCAGAAAGTCATTGATAAAGCTTTCGGCAGGAATATATTTAACACGAGCATTTGGAATATTTTTTAGAATTTCATTTCCAATAGCGTTTAACAGGTGAGTCTTACCAAGTCCAGGTCCTCCATAGATAAAAAGAGGGTTATAGGTCAGAGCCAAATCTTCAGAGACAGCCAAAGCAGCTGATACAGCCCAAACGTTTCCATCCCCTTGAATAAAATTATCAAAGGTATACTTTTCTTTTAACCCAGTATCCGAATAAGGAATAGATGCTAACTTTGGACTATAGTCATAAAGAGTTGAATTTGTAGCTTCTTCAACTTGTGAGATAGCCGTATCTTGAGGTTTAGTGAAAATATAGTGGGGAGTAATCTCAGCATCATAAATTTCAAATCCGGCAACTACAATAATATCTTTTAGTTGTTTTTCCCAGACCATTTCCATTTCAGATCGTGGTAAAAATATAGTGGCAACATTTTCCTCTACCTTGATGAGTTCAGCTTGAATAGCATAGAAATCATACATGGATCGAGTCAGTCTTTCTTGAGCAAATTCTAAGATACGATTCCAAAATTGTTTTTCTTTCAATCCGTTCTCCTCCTTTACTATTTAAAAGTTTAATACTAGACTTATTTTACCATAGATAGTAAGAATTTTCCACAAGCTGTGAAAAATAATCCACAATGTTATCATCTTTTATCCACAGGTTGGGGATAAAGTCAGAAACTATTGATTTATTAAGCTTTTTATCGAAAAAAATAGTGGATAACCTTGTGAGATAAAAAAATAAAAGAACAGCCTTATTTCAGGCTGTTGATAATTCTACTATATTCTTCTTGATTTGAGAAAGCAATAATGATTTTTCCACTATCTTTTTTAGATAGTTTAATTTCTACATCTAATCCGAGTAGTTTTCTTAACTGTTCTTCTTCATTCTGTATGAAATGATTCATTTTTTGCTGTTTCTTTTGTTTTTTCTCTGTCAGAAGAGCTTCTAACTTCCTTACAGAAATATCTTCTTCTATAATCCGTTGAAAGAAATAGTCTTGTTGTTCCTTATTCAACCCAACTAGAGAACGCGCATGAGCTTGTGATAGTTTTCCATTTTCTACTTCTGAGAGGATAGCATCTGGTAAGGAAAGCAAACGAATGGAGTTGCTGATATAAGGACGAGACTTGCCCATTTTATCTGCAATTTCAGCATGGGTGAATCCTTTCTCTACGAGAGATTCATAGGCGCGTGCTTCTTCTATAGGATTTAAATTTTCTCTCTGCAAATTTTCAATAATGGACTGGATCATCATCTCTTGGTCTGAAAGTTGTTTAACAATAGCTGGGATAGACCTTAAACCAGCTAAAAGTGAAGCACGATAGCGTCTCTCTCCTGCAAGAATTTCATAACCAATCACAGGCGATTGACGAACAATAATCGGTTGAATGACCCCATTTTCTTTGATAGACTGTGCTAGTTCATGTAGTTTTTCTCTATCAAATTCTTTTCGGGGTTGATAGGGATTTTTTTGTATATCCGTGATAGAAATCATTTCAAATTTTTCCATGATTCTACACTAACACATCTTTTCTCTTATGTAAAGCTTTCTTTACATAGATGTCAATTAAGATTCTAAATCGCCTGAACTCTTGTCAAGTTTAATAGATGTAGTTTCTTCTTTACCGTTACGATAGTAAGTTATTTTAATGGTGTCTCCGATAGAATGATTGTAAAGAGCACTTTGTAAGTCTGTTGATGAAGCAATCTCTTTGTCATCTACTTTTGTAATAACATCGTATTTTTCAAGGTGACCATTTGCAGGCATATTACTTTGCACAGAACGAACAACTACACCAGATGTTACACTGCTTGGAATATTCAGTCTTCTAATATCACTTGTATTAATATTTGAGAGATTGACCATTTGGATGCCCAAAGCTGGACGAGTCACTTTTCCGTTCTTTTCCAACTGTTCAATAATATTGATAGCATCATTTGCAGGGATTGCAAAACCAAGACCTTCTACAGATGTTCCTCCATTTGTGGCAATTTTACTTGAGGTAATTCCGATAACTTGTCCTTGAATATTGATCAGTGGGCCACCAGAGTTACCTGGGTTAATAGCAGTATCAGTTTGGATGGCTTTTGTAGAAATGGCTTGTCCATCTTCAGATTTTAAAGATACATTTCGATTGAGACTAGATACGATACCTTGAGTGACAGTATTAGCGTATTCAGAACCTAACGGGCTACCAATGGCAATAGCAGTTTCTCCTACGGTTAACTGACTAGAATCACCAAACTCAGCTACTGTTGTCACTTTTTCTGAAGAGATTTTGACGACAGCAATATCAGAGAAAGTGTCAGCTCCGACAATTTCTCCAGGTACTTTAGTTCCATCTGACAAACGAATATCTACTTTGCTGGCGCCATTTATAACGTGATTATTGGTGACGATGTAAGCTTCTTTATCATTCTTTTTATAAATAACTCCAGATCCTTCACTAGAGATTTGCTGAGAATCTGTATCAGTCTCATCATTGCCAAATACGCTATTTTGTCTATTTGCTGAATAAGTAATAACGGATACAACGGCATCTTTTACTTTATTAACAGCCTGTGTTGTTGAATTTTCGTTCTTATAGGCAGTTTGTGTAATAGTACTATTGTTGTTAGAGTTGCTTACACTACTTTTTTGAGTTAGTTGAGCTATTGAAAAACTACCCAAGGCTCCACTAAAAAAGCTAATGACGATAACGACTAATAATTGAAACCCTTTTTTGTAAAATGTTTTTAAATGTTTCATATTTGCCTCCATATTTTTGAATTACTGAAAGTATAAACTGACTAGCTTAATTATAACTTAAACACAAAAAGTTTTACACAAACTGTGGATAACTTCCAAAAATCTGTGATTTTCTCGGTTAAAATTAACTTTTTATTTTGTGAATAAGATGTGAAAAAATAGAGAATATGTTAGAATAGAGTCATGAAAATTAAAGTTGTAACAGTTGGGAAACTGAAAGAAAAGTATTTAAAAGATGGTATTGCAGAGTATTCAAAACGAATTTCTCGATTTGCTAAACTTGAAATGATTGAGTTAGCAGATGAAAAAACACCAGATAGGGCCAGTGAATCAGAAAATCAAAAGATTTTAGAAATAGAAGGTCAGAGAATTTTATCAAAAGTTGGTGACCGTGATTTTGTTATTGTGTTAGCCATTGAAGGGAAAACTTTCTCCTCGGAAGAATTTAGTAAGAATTTAGAAGAAGCTTCTATAAAAGGATTTTCTACTCTTACCTTTATCATTGGAGGGAGTTTAGGATTATCATCAGCTGTAAAAAAGAGAGCCAATCTTTCTGTCAGCTTTGGCCGTTTAACCTTGCCCCATCAGTTAATGAGACTAGTTCTTGTTGAACAAATCTATCGCGCTTTTACGATTCAGCAGGGATCACCCTATCATAAATAGAGAATTGACTTTTAATTGAATTTTTGGTAGAATAATTGTGTTAGGTCTCATAGCTCAGCTGGATAGAGCATTCGCCTTCTAAGCGAACGGTCGCAGGTTCGAATCCTGCTGGGATCAATATAGTAGCAAAGCTGGGAATTTTCCCGGCTTTTTTCTTAAAAAAGTACACTTGGGGAGAAAAAAATGACAGTTGAGAGAATTTTATCTAAAATGAAATTCCATTTTGTATAATGGTTTTTGTAAGTTAGCTTACAAGAAAAAAACATTTTAGGAGATTTTATTATGAAAAACACAGTTAAATTGGAACAGTTTGTAGCCTTGAAGGAAAAAGACTTGCAGGAGATTCGAGGTGGGGAAAGTAGGGTTTCAAGAATCATCCTTGATTTTCTTTTCCTACGAAAAAAGTAATAAAATAAGGAGAAAGAGTAATGGATTTACTTGGATTTGGGACAGTTATTGTTCATTTTTTAATTATTAGTCACAGTTACCGTTTAATTTGTAAAGGTCAAATAAATAGAAAAGAACTATATGTTTTTGGTATCTATACATTACTAGTAGAAGCAGTACTTGAACTTTCCTTTTATCTTCCATATTTAGATAAAATAGGGATTGAAAGATTTTTATTTCCTTTGGGCTTATATTCCTATTTTCGATGGATGAAACAGTATGAGAGGGATAGAGGACTATTCCTAAGTTTACTACTATCTCTTTTATATGAGAGCACTCATAACTTTCTGTCCGTAACTTTCTCCTCTATAACAGGAGACAATTTTGTTTCACAATATCATTTCCCATTCTTTTTCGTTGTAACGGTGTTGACTTATGTTGTTATATTAAAAATCATTCATTATTTCCACTTAGAACTAACCTATTTTGACAAGGACTACCTTTATCCTTTCTTGAAAAAAGTATTTTTTGCTTTACTATTGTTACATCTTTTATCTTTCGTTTCAGATATAGTAAGTACGATTAAACATTTGAATAGTTTTGGAAGTATCTTGTCATCTATTGTCTTTATTTCTCTCCTTTTGACCTTCTTTGCAATGAATTCGCATAAAGAACAAATGGAAAAAGAGATTGCTTTGAAGCAGAAGAAATTTGAACAGAAACATTTACAGAATTATACAGATGAAATTGTCGGACTGTATAATGAAATCCGTGGTTTTCGACATGACTATGCTGGAATGCTTGTCAGTATGCAGATGGCAATTGACAGTGGTGATTTACAGGAAATTGACAGAGTTTACAATGAAGTTTTGGTCAAAGCAAATCATAAATTGCGTTCAGATAAGTACACTTACTTTGATTTGAACAACATAGAAGATTCAGCTTTACGAAGTTTGGTTGCTCAGTCTATTGTCTATGCTCGAAATAATGGTGTAGAGTTTACACTGGAAGTAAAAGATACGATTACCAAGCTCCCAATTGAACTATTGGATTTGGTTCGTATCATGAGCGTTTTATTGAACAATGCTGTCGAAGGATCGGCTGATAGCTATAAAAAGCAGATGGAAGTAGCAGTTATTAAGATGGAAACTGAAACAGTTATTGTGATTCAGAATTCATGTAAAATGACGATGACTCCTTCAGGAGATCTATTTGCTTTAGGATTCTCCACTAAGGGAAGAAATCGCGGGGTAGGATTAAATAATGTGAAAGAACTACTAGATAAGTACAACAATATTATTTTAGAAACAGAGATGGAAGGCAGTACATTTAGACAAATTATTAGATTTAAGAGGGAATTTGAATGAAAGTTTTAATTTTAGAAGATGTTATTGAACATCAAGTGAGACTAGAGAGAATATTGGATGAAATTTCGAAAGAATCGAATATTCCAATATCATACAAGACAACAGGAAAAGTCCGTGAATTTGAAGAATACATTGAAAACGATGAAGTAAATCAGCTTTATTTCCTAGATATTGATATTCATGGAATTGAGAAAAAGGGATTTGAAGTGGCTCAGCTCATTCGTCATTACAATCCTTACGCTATTATCGTCTTTATCACCAGTCGATCAGAGTTTGCGACTCTAACCTATAAATACCAGGTATCAGCCCTAGATTTTGTTGATAAGGATATCAACGATGAGATGTTTAAGAAGAGAATTGAGCAAAATATCTTTTACACGAAGAGTATGTTACTTGAAAATGAAGATGTGGTGGATTATTTTGACTACAATTACAAGGGAAATGATTTAAAAATCCCTTACCATGATATTTTGTATATTGAAACGACAGGAGTCTCTCATAAATTACGTATTATTGGTAAGAATTTTGCCAAAGAGTTTTACGGTACCATGACAGATATTCAGGAAAAGGACAAACATACTCAGCGATTTTATTCTCCTCATAAGTCATTTTTGGTAAATATAGGCAATATTAGAGAGATTGATCGAAAAAACCTAGAAATTGTTTTCTATGAAGATCATCGTTGTCCTATTTCAAGATTAAAAATTAGAAAATTAAAAGATATTTTAGAGAAAAAATCTAAAAAGTGATTGACAATTAGTAAGAAATTGATATAATGGTTATATCTGCTACAGATAGAAGGTCCGTTGGTCAAGGGGTTAAGACACCGCCTTTTCACGGCGGTAACACGGGTTCGAATCCCGTACGGACTATTTTATCCGCCATAGCTCAGTTGGTAGTAGCGCATGACTGTTAATCATGATGTCGTAGGTTCGAGTCCTACTGGCGGAGTATAGATAAAAAGGAACACAACTGTGTTCCTCTTTTTGTATCAATTTGTATCACCAAGCATCTTCATAAGGAAATCTGTTATTTCTTGAGGACTTTCTTTTTTTCCATGTGCAATCCAAGTTTGACAGACACCAAAAAGTGCATGAGTTAGATAGATGCTACTGTATTCTAATTCAGTTGTATTGAGATTCAGTTGCATAAATCGCTTTTGTAAATCTGTACTGAGCATGATATGAAGTTTATTTCGTAAGAAATTTTGGATTTCTTTGGTTCCATTTTCAGAAAGAAGGGCAGCCAGAAGTGGTTCTGATTCCAAATATTCAAAGACTTCTAAAATAGCGTCTCTTTTGTGATGAGCATGTTTTTGAAAAATATATTCAAATGTATGAAATAGCTTGCTTTGATAATGCTCAATCATATCATACTTATCCTTATAGTGAGTATAGAAGCTGGAACGACTAATTCTGGCTTTTTCTGCTAACTTTACAGTAGAAATTTGATCAAATGGCTGTTCCATCAGTAATTGTACCATAGCATTTTCAATAGTTCGCTTTGTTTTTAAGCGTTTGTTACTTTCTTGCATATTTTCTCCTTATAAACAAATTAGACTATATGTCTAAAAATAGATTTTTTATCTTGTAATTTAGATTTTTTAATGTATAATCTATTATATCAAAATTTTAGACAATATGTGTAAAAAAGGAGAAACTATGTTTAAAGAATGGAAAGCAATTTTTAAAAAACCAACCTTTATTATTGTCATGATAGGGATTTCTCTTATTCCAGCTCTGTACAATATTATATTTTTGTCCTCAATGTGGGATCCGTATGGTCAATTGTCTGACTTACCTGTGGCAGTTGTCAATAATGATAAAGAGGCTTCCTATAATGGTAATACTATGGCAATAGGAAAAGACATGGTGTCCAATTTAAAAGAAAATAAAACCTTGGATTTTCATTTCGTGGATGAAGATGAAGGAAAGAAGGGATTGGAAGATGGAGATTACTATATGGTAGTGACTTTACCCAGTGATTTATCTGAAAAAGCAGCTTCTATTTTAACGGATCATCCAGAGCAAATGCAAATTGATTATCAGACTTCAAGTGGTCATAGCTTTATTGCCAGCAAGATGAGCGATTCTGCGATGACACAATTGAAGCAGAATGTTTCTACAAATGTAACTGAGACCTATACTAAAGCCTTATTTAACAAAATGATTGATTTAAAGGATGGCATGAGTCAAGCAGCTTCTGGTAGTGAAAAATTAACTGATGGAGCGAATCAGTTAGTGACAGGAAGTCAAACATTAACTACTAACCTACACTCTTTAGCAGCTTCAAGTTTAACCTTTTCAAATGGAACGGAGCAGTTTACTAAAGGATTATCTGCTTATGTTTCTGGTGTCGAACAACTTCATCTTGGCTTAGGGAATTTTAATAGTGGTTTAGTTACATATACTGGTGCAGTGAGTCAATTAGATAGCGGATTAGGTCAATTATCTTCTAAAAGTCCTGAATTAGTAAGAGGAATCAATCAGTTATATACTGGTGTAGAATCCTATACTGGCGGTGTTTCTCAGCTTAATGCTGGTCTTAATCAATTTTCATCTGGTGTTAGTGCCTATACAAATGGTGTGGGAAATCTTGCAACAGGTGCTAATCAGTTATCTAATCAATCAGCTACACTTCGAATGGGTGTGGAGCAATTAAGTGAAGGAATTCAACAACTTTCTAGCAAGTTAGATGCTTCGTCTGAGCAAAAAGATCAAATTAATCAATTATCTTCTGGTTTGAATCAGTTAAATCAAGCTATTCAAAATATTGATGTTGGAGATACAAAACAATTAGATTCTGTTTTATCAAGTATAGTATCTCTTTCTAATCAAATGTTAGCACGTGCTCAGTCTGATAAAGCGACTACATTAGCTAATATTCAATCGACAGCAGCTTATCAATCATTGACAAGTGAGCAACAAGCTGAGATAAGTGCTTCTGTATCTCAAAATTCAACTGATAGTATTCAATCTGCTCAGTCAATTGTAACTTTAGTACAAGGTTTACAGGGAAGTTTAGAAAACTTACAAAATCAATCTTCTAATCTTTCGACTTTAAAAAATCAAGCTAATCAAGTATTACCGCTTGCTTCTACTTCTTTGACAGGATTGTCAAGTGGATTAACAGAGATACAAGGAGCTGTTACTAGTAAATTAGTTCCTGCTAGTCAGTCGATTGCATCAGGTGTAAATACATATACTACAGGTGTTGATAAAGTTTCTCAGGGCGCAAGTCAACTAAGTGAAAAAAATGCCACCTTGACAGGTAGTTTGGATCAACTAGTTTCAGGCTCAAACACCTTGACACAAAAATCTTCTAACTTGACAGCAGGAGTTGGTCAATTAGTTGAAAAAACTCCAGAATTAGTGTCTGGGATTGAAAAATTATCAACTGGCTCTAACCAATTGAATCAAAAGAGTCAAGAATTGATAGCAGGAGTTGATAAATTGCAGTCAGGCTCTAGCCAACTAGTTGACAAATCCAGTCAGTTACTTTCAGGTGCTTCTCAATTAGAAAGTGGAGCTAATAAATTGGCAGATGGAGCTGGGAAACTAGCAGAAGGTGGAACAAAGTTAACTTCTGGATTGGAAGGTTTACAGATAGGAGTTGCTTCTTTGGGACAAGGATTAGGTAATGCTAGTGATCAACTCAAGTCAGCATCAACAGAATCTAAAAATGCAGAGATTTTGTCAAATCCTCTCAGTCTATCCAAAACTGACAATGACCAAGTTCCTGTAAATGGAATTGCAATGGCTCCTTATATGATATCAGTTGCTCTCTTTGTTGCAGCAATATCAACGAATATGATCTTTGCGAAGTTGCCTTCAGGACGTCATCCAGAGAGCCGTTGGGCTTGGTTGAAATCTCGAGCAGAAATAAATGGTATTATAGCTGTTTTAGCAGGAATTTTGGTATATGGAGGAGTTCATCTTATTGGTTTAACTGCAAATCATGAGATGAGAACATTTATTCTCATTATCCTAACAAGTTTAGTATTCATGTCCATGGTGACCGCTTTAACAACATGGAATAGTCGTATAGGAGCTTTCTTTTCTCTTATCTTGCTTTTATTACAGTTAGCATCAAGTGCAGGTACTTATCCACTTGCCTTGACAAATGATTTCTTTAGAGCTATTAATCCCTGGTTACCAATGAGTTATTCAGTTTCGGGATTACGACAAACAATCTCTATGACAGGAAATATTCATCATCAAGTTATTTTCCTTGCCGTTATATTAGTACTATTTATTTGTTTAGGTATGCTAGCCTATCAACCTAAGAAAATGGAAGAAGATTAAAAAAATCGACCAACTGGTCGATTTTTTTATGTCTTAGATGATTTTCGTTTGTGATTATAGATTCCAAATAGTAAAAGAGAAGTAAAGGAACAGATTGCTCCAGTAATAAAACCATTGGGAATAAAGGAAAGTGTAATAGTTCCTTTTCCCTTAGGAACGTCAACTTTCATAAAGCCAGTTTGAGCTTGTTTCATTTCTATTTTCTTATCATCTTGGTAGGCAGACCAACCTTTGTCATAAGGAATAGTGAAAAAAATAGATGTATCTTGTTGGACATCATATGTAGCAAAAACATTGTTTTTAGAAGTTGATACTGTGACAGGTTGTTCTTTAATTTTTTGAATTGCCTCAGTTAAAGTTTGGGTATCTAAACGGTAGAAGGTAGGAGATTCAAATGATACTTGTGAATTTCCAGGGAAACTAACATGAATATTAAAAGTTTTTGTATCTTTTGTATAGCCTAGATTAAAGAAGGAGAAGACATTATCAGTTGTAAAAGTTTTCTTTTCTCCATTTACAAGAATGTCAACCTTTTTTTGTTTGTCATTAGAAAAGTGAAGGTTTGTGAAAGAAAGATAAACTTGACTGTTTTCGGGAACCTCAATTTGATACTGGATTGCTGCATCCTCATTTGAAGAACTTGTAACACTAATCAAATCATTAGTATTTTCTGTTTTGTCATAAGGAATTGGAGAAAAATAATCAAAATCGACGTTAGCAAGTTGATTTAAAAACGAGGCCTGATTATCTAGAGTGTGTTCAGTGAACTTGACATCATTGTAAACAGATTGACTAGCAAATGCAATTGGAAGAGAGAATTGATTTTCATATAGGGTAAGATTATCTTTTTGATATACATCTTGGAAACCATACTTATCAATAGGGTTTTCTGAGATATTATACTGGATTCCAAATAAACTATCAGCCAAAATACTATTATTGGCATAACGGAGATTGAGATTAGTCCCAGAGGATTTAAATCCAAGTTTATCCAAAGTAGAGCTTGCTGAACGATTTCGAACAGATGAAAATTGAGAGATTCCATTGTAGTTGAATTTCATACTGTCATTTCCTGTCTGAGTCTCTAGTTTCTCAGTACGAGTAAATTGATTTCCAATATATGTTGAGAAAGATTCCATAGCTGGGATATCTCGATTATATGCACTTCGAGAAGCAAAGCCCCATTCTTTAGCAATTCCGTCCATTTGAGATGAAGCATTTAAACTTATTTCAACTATTATAAATAAAGAGATTAGAATGGCAAATAGATTTACAGAGATAAACTTTTTGATAACTGCAAGGAGTAAAAGAGAATAGACAACTAAAAATTCAAGAGTCAGTAGAATATTCAAATCTGTTAAAAAAGAATAATGTGATTTTAGATAGATGGTAGCTAAAAATCCTGTTACTATAAGAAAAATCGAAACTAAAAAATTCCAGATTTTAATTTCTTTCAGACGATTTAAGACTTCCGCTGCTGTGTAAATTAACAAGGTAGAGAAAATCCAAGAATAGCGATGTAAAAACATATTTGGAGTATGCATACCTTGCCAAAATAAATCAAGAGCTTCTATATAAAAGCTGGCAATTAGAAATGCAAAGAAAATTGCATAGATAAGTTTCACGTGAAACTTAATAGATTTCAGTGTAAAAAATAAAATGGTCAAAATAAAGGGAAGTAGTCCTACAAAAATCATTGGAATAGCCCTATACTTTGTTGTATCAAAGGAACCGATGAATTGCTTAGCAAAGAGATCAAGATACCAGCTACTTTCAGTTTGAAACTTTGTAACTTCAGTCAATTTTTCCCCATGTGTCTGTAAATCAAACAGAGTGGGAAGAGTCATAATCAAACTAGCCATACCAGCTAAAAAGGAGATAACTATGAAATCAAGAACCGATGATTTTCGAGTCTTAAAATCCCACGAAATTTGACAGAGATACCAGAAAATAAGAAATAATGCTGTCATATAGCCAAAATAATAGTTTTGGATAAATAAGATTGACAGACTTGTAAAGTATAATGTGAATTTCTTTTCAGTTATCAGTAGATGTAAACCAGTGATAATTAAAGGAATCAAGATAAAAACATCTAACCAGGTTTTTATCTCTAACTGACTAACGGTAAAGCTCATCAGAGCATAGGAAGTAGATAAAGCTAGTTTTAAAGGATTAGGAATCGATTGAAATAATTTATTTAAACTAAAGTAAGTTGACAGTCCAATCAATCCAAATTTTAAGAGAGTTGTCAGATAGACAGCATCTGGCATATTTGTTAGATCAAAAAAGTAAACTAGTGGTGAAAAGAAACTACCCAAGTAATAACTAGATAGGGCATAGAAATTTAATCCGAGGCCACTTGTAAAGGTGTAAAACAAACTACCATTTCCGTGTAGGATATTTCTTAGAGATATATCAAAAATAACGTATTGATGAAACCCATCTCCTAATAGTGGAGATGTATCGCTATTCCAGTAGATACCTTGAGATAGATATACTCCTATCATAATGATTATGGGAATGATGAAAGAAACAAAATAGGTCCAATATGTTTTAAAAAATAATTTCATGTTACCTCATAAAATGTTAGAAAACTCAGCTGGTTAACCCAACTGAGTTTTGAAGTTTTATTTAGTCTTTCCAAAGTTCTTTAACTTTTGCTTGTACTTCTGCATTTTCTAGGAATTCATCATAGGTTTCATCGATACGGTCAATGACGCCATTTTTAGACAAGACAATGATATGGTTGGCTAGAGTTTGAATAAACTCGTGGTCATGGCTGGCAAAGATGATTGATTCTTTAAAGTTTTTCAATCCATCATTCAAGCTTGAGATAGATTCCAAGTCCAAGTGATTGGTTGGATCATCAAGTACAAGGACATTTGATTTTAAGAGCATGAGTTTTGAAAGCATGACACGAACTTTTTCTCCCCCTGACAAGACATTTACAGGTTTGTTAACCTCATCTCCAGAGAAGAGCATACGGCCGAGGAAGCCACGTAGGAAAGTATTGTCATCTTCTTCTTTACTTGCGAATTGACGCAACCAGTCAAGGATTGACTCTCCTCCTGCAAAATCAGCTGAGTTATCTTTTGGCAGATAAGATTGACTAGTGGTAACTCCCCACTTGACAGTTCCTTCATAGTCAATGTCCCCCATGATTGCACGAATTAATGCAGTCGTTTGGATGTCATTTTGTCCAATAAGCGCTGTCTTATCACCTGGACGCAAGATGAAACTAATATTATCCAAGATAGTTTCACCATCAATCTTTACAGTTAGATTTTCTACTGTCAAGAGATCATTACCAATCTCACGTTCAGCTTTAAAGTTGATAAATGGATATTTACGACTAGATGGTACAATCTCTTCTAGCTCAATCTTATCAAGCATTTTCTTACGTGATGTTGCTTGTCTTGATTTAGAAGCATTAGCAGAGAAACGAGCTACGAATTCTTGCAATTGTTTAATTTTTTCTTCTGCTTTAGCATTACGGTCTGCTAGCAATTTAGCAGCGAGCTCAGAAGACTCCTTCCAGAAGTCGTAGTTTCCGACATAGAGTTTGATTTTTCCAAAGTCAAGGTCGGCCATGTGAGTACATACTTTGTTTAAGAAGTGACGGTCGTGGGATACTACGATAACTGTGTTATCAAAGTCAATCAAGAAGTCTTCTAACCAAGTAATCGATTGGATATCCAAACCGTTGGTAGGCTCGTCCAAAAGAAGAACATCAGGTTTACCAAAAAGTGCTTTGGCAAGGAGAACCTTTACTTTCTCACCGTTGGCTAATTCGCTCATGTTTTGGTAGTGTAATTCTTCTGGGATATTTAGGTTTTGAAGGAGTTGAGAGGCTTCACTCTCTGCTTCCCAACCTCCAAGTTCGGCAAACTCTCCTTCGAGTTCGGCAGCACGAACCCCGTCCTCGTCTGAGAAATCTTCCTTCATGTAGATTGCATCTTTCTCTTTCATGATGCTATAAAGTTTTTCATTTCCCATGATAACAACATCAATGGCACGTTCATCTTCATAGTCAAAGTGATTTTGACGGAGAACAGAGAGACGTTCATCTGGACCAAGAGAGATGTGACCAGTAGTAGGTTCGATATCTCCAGCTAAAATTTTTAAAAAGGTTGATTTTCCGGCACCATTAGCACCGATTAATCCATAAGTATTTCCTTCTGTAAATTTGATATTGACATCATCAAAAAGTTTGCGATCACTAAAACGTAGTGAAACATCAGATACTGTAAGCAATGTTTTTCTCCTATATGTGTAATATATTTATTCTACTAGAAAATACGGAAATATTCAAATTTTTATCTGTCAATTTTGTGTAAATTATATTTACATTATACTTTACACAAATCCGTGAATAGTAAGGTTGATTTATTTTGATAAATTGCGGTTATTTCATTAAAAAAATGCTATAATTGAAGGGACTATATCGAAGGAGAACAAAATGACTAAACCCATTATTTTAACAGGAGACCGTCCAACAGGAAAATTGCATATTGGACATTATGTTGGAAGTCTCAAAAATCGAGTATTATTACAGGAAGAGGATAAGTATGATATGTTTGTGTTCTTGGCTGACCAACAAGCCTTGACAGATCATGCTAAAGACCCTCAAACAATTGTAGAGTCTATCGGAAATGTGGCTTTGGATTACCTTGCAGTTGGATTGGATCCAAGTAAATCAACTATCTTTATTCAAAGCCAGATTCCAGAGTTGGCTGAGTTGTCTATGTATTATATGAATCTGGTGTCATTAGCACGTCTGGAGCGTAATCCAACTGTTAAGACAGAAATTGCTCAGAAAGGATTTGGAGAAAGCATTCCGACAGGATTCTTGGTCTATCCAATAGCTCAAGCAGCTGACATCACTGCTTTTAAGGCTAATTATGTTCCTGTTGGGACAGATCAGAAACCAATGATTGAGCAAACTCGTGAAATTGTCCGTTCTTTTAATAATGCATATAACTGTGATATCTTGGTAGAACCGGAAGGTATTTATCCAGAAAATGAGAGAGCAGGGCGTTTACCTGGTTTAGATGGAAATGCTAAAATGTCTAAATCACTCAATAACGGTATTTATTTAGCTGATGATGCGGATACTTTGCGTAAAAAAGTGATGAGTATGTATACAGATCCAGATCATATCCGCGTTGAGGATCCAGGTAAAATTGAAGGAAATATGGTTTTCCATTATCTAGATGTTTTTGGTCGTCCAGAAGATGCTCAAGAAATTGCTGACATGAAAGAACATTATCAACGAGGTGGTCTTGGTGATGTGAAGACCAAGCGTTATCTACTTGAAATATTAGAACGTGAACTGGGTCCTATTCGTGATCGCCGTATTGAATTTGCTAAGGATATGGGAGAAGTTTATAATATGCTTCAAAAAGGTAGTGAAAGAGCGCGTGAAGTTGCGGGTCAAACCCTATCTGATGTTAAAGGAGCAATGGGACTTCATTACTTTAACTAAGTTTATTTTACAAGAAACTATCATTTCTATCTCGAAGAAAAGATAGTTTTTTATTTACCCCTGTAACATTTGACAAATTTTTATAGAATGGTATGATAGATACAATATAAAAAGAGTCAAGCTCAAAAAGAAAGAAAAGAGGAAACTTCGAATGTCTAATTGGGACACTAAATTTTTGAAAAAAGGTTTTACCTTTGATGATGTATTGCTTATTCCAGCTGAAAGTCATGTGTTGCCTAACGATGCAGATTTAACAACTAAATTGGCAGATAATCTGACTTTAAATATCCCAATTATTACCGCTGCCATGGACACAGTTACAGAGAGTCAAATGGCCATTGCTATTGCTCGTGCAGGCGGTCTCGGAGTTATCCATAAAAACATGTCAATTGCTCAACAAGCAGACGAGGTTCGCAAGGTAAAACGTTCTGAAAATGGAGTTATTATTGATCCGTTCTTCTTGACGCCTGAACATACAATTGCTGAAGCAGATGAGCTTATGGGTCGTTACCGCATCAGTGGTGTTCCAGTTGTTGAAACACTTGAAAATCGTAAATTGGTTGGTATTTTGACAAACCGAGATCTTCGTTTTATTTCAGATTATAACCAACCAATTTCAAACCATATGACTAGTGAAAATCTTGTGACTGCTCCTGTGGGTACAGATCTTGCAATAGCTGAGAGCATTCTTCAAGAACACCGTATTGAAAAGCTTCCGTTGGTAGATGAAGAAGGTCGTCTTTCTGGTTTGATTACTATCAAAGATATTGAAAAAGTTATTGAGTTTCCAAATGCTGCTAAAGATGAGTTTGGTCGTCTACTAGTTGCAGGTGCAGTAGGTGTTACTTCAGATACATTTGAACGTGCAGAGGCTCTTTTTGAAGCAGGAGCGGATGCGATTGTTATTGATACTGCACATGGTCATTCTGCAGGTGTCTTGCGTAAAATTGCTGAGATTCGTGCTCACTTCCCAGATCGTACTTTGATTGCTGGAAATATTGCAACTGCTGAAGGTGCACGTGCCCTTTACGAAGCAGGTGTAGATGTTGTCAAGGTTGGGATTGGACCAGGTTCTATCTGTACTACTCGTGTGATTGCTGGTGTTGGTGTTCCGCAAGTAACAGCTATCTACGATGCTGCAGCTGTTGCGCGTGAATATGGAAAAACGATCATTGCTGACGGTGGAATCAAGTATTCTGGAGATATTGTAAAAGCCCTTGCTGCAGGTGGAAATGCAGTTATGCTTGGATCTATGTTTGCTGGAACTGATGAAGCTCCAGGTGAAACTGAAATCTTCCAAGGACGTAAGTTCAAGACTTATCGTGGTATGGGATCAATTGCTGCTATGAAAAAAGGCTCAAGCGATCGTTACTTCCAAGGTTCTGTTAATGAAGCAAACAAACTTGTTCCAGAAGGAATTGAAGGTCGTGTTGCTTATAAAGGAGCGGCAGCTGATATTGTCTTCCAAATGATTGGCGGTATCCGATCTGGTATGGGTTACTGTGGTGCGGCTAACCTTAAAGAACTACATGATAATGCTCAATTTATTGAAATGTCTGGTGCTGGTTTGAAAGAAAGCCATCCTCATGATGTGCAAATTACTAATGAGGCACCAAATTATTCTATGTAAAAAACAATGAAAAGAACTCCCGTGAAAACAGGAGTTCTTTTACGATATTGTCAATTTTAATTTACACTAACTTTACCATCCTGAATAGTAAAGATACTTAGATTTTCTGGCAGATTTTGAAGATGATCTAAGCTTGTTGTTGTGATAAAGGTTTGGATTGAATGAGAAATCGTTTCTAATAATTTTAGTTGTCTAGTATTGTCAAGTTCGCTCATAACATCGTCAAGCAGTAATATTGGAGATTCTGTAGTAATGTTTTCCATTAATTCGATTTCTGCTAATTTTATCGAGAGGACGAGACTACGATGTTGACCTTGACTTCCAAAACTAGCATCCATCCCATTTATATAAAAAGAAATATCATCTCGATGAGGCCCAACACCAGTATTCTTTTTAAATAAATCTCTGGTCCTACTTTTTTCTAAAGCAATTTTGAAAGATTCTGATAAGTCTTCCTTGTCAGTTATCTTTACAGAAGATTGATAGGATATTGACAGTTCTTCAATCTGATTAGAAAGTTCAAAATGTTTCTTACAACCAAAATGCTCTAGTTTTTTTATGAAATCTAAGCGGTGATTCATTACACGACATCCATAATCAACTAGCTGATCATCTAAGACTGAAAGGAAGGTTTCATCTATTTTTTGAGCTGATTTTAGGTAAGTGTTTCTTTGCTTTAGGATGTGGTTATAATTGGTTAAGTCAGATAAATAGATTGGCTTGATTTGTCCAAGTTCCATATCAATGAATTTTCGTCGAACCGAAGGTGCTCCTTTAATTAGTTGTAAATCTTCAGGAGCAAATAAGACAACATTCATGTGTCCTACATAATCTGAAAGGCGTGCCTGTTTTAAATGATTAACTTTTGTCACACGTCCTTTTTGTGTTAGTTCGATTTCGAGGGGAATAGATCCCGTTTTTTTCTGAACAAGACCTGAAAGATGAAGTTGTTCCTCATCAAAATGAATGAGATTTTTATCTGTTCGAGTTCGATGACTACGCGTTAAGGCTAAAAAATAGATAGCCTCTAACATATTTGTTTTTCCTTGTGCATTACGTCCCAAAAAGACATTCAATTTAGGATTAAAGTCTATTTTCGTCTCTTTGTAATTACGAAAAGTCTTGAGAGATAGGTGTTGTAGCCACATGATTATCTACCAGGGAATCGCGGAGCTTGTTTGCTTTTTGGTGATGAAGTAGGTTTAGAGTTGTCTTTTTTTACTCCTTTATTCATCTCCTTAACAAGTTTAGCGATTCGTTCTTTTTCAACTTTATCAGCTTGGTATTCATCTAGTTCTTCAGAAGTAGGTTGTGTCAACAAGATGTCAATATTCATGTCAGGGATGTCAACTTTATCGCCAATACGAAGTTTTTTACCGCGACGACTCTCTAATTCCCCATTAAAGTAAACAGAATGTTCAGAGAGAAAGGATTTGATAGCTCCTCCGCTATGTGTAATTCCAAGTTCTTTGAGTAGTGCTTGGAGAGTAATAAATTCTTCAAATAATTTGTATTCCATAATTCACCTCAATCTTTGGTATTATACCATATTTTCCTAAAAATAGTGAGAGAAACAGGGAGAAATGTAAGCGATTTTTATTTCAAAAGTGTTACAGAGAACAAGAAAATTTCAGGTTTTCGTGATATAATAGAAGTCTGTATATAAGGAGGTAAATCATGGAGTTAGTGCATGGAATTTCAACACATTTTATCCAATCAAAAAAGTTTAAAACGAACAAAATCGCCGTGCGTTTTACCACTCCATTATCCCTCGATACGATTGCAGGTCGCATGTTGAGTGCGAGTATGCTAGAGACTGCTAATCAGATGTACCCCACTTCTCAAGATTTGAGAAGACATTTAGCCAGTCTATACGGTACAGATATGTCAACCAATTGTTTCAGAAGAGGGCAAAGTCACATTGTAGAATTGACATTTACCTATGTTCGTGATGAGTTTTTAAGTAGGAAAAATATGCTAACTTCTCAGGTTTTGGAACTTGTAAAAGAAACTCTTTTTTCACCCGTAGTAGTTGATAATGGGTTTGATTCGGCCTTATTTGAAATTGAGAAAAAGCAATTGCTAGCAAGTTTAGCAGCTGATATGGATGATTCTTTTTATTTCGCACATAAAGAATTAGATAAATTATTTTTTCATGATGAACGTCTCCAATTGGAATATAGTGATTTACGAAATCGTATTTTAGCTGAAACTCCACAAAGTTCTTATTCTTGTTTCCAAGAATTTTTGGCCAATGATCGAATCGATTTCTTTTTCCTAGGTGATTTTAATGAGGTTGAAATTCAAAATGTATTAGAATCATTTGCCTTTAAAGGTCGAGAAGTGGATGTGAAGATTCAATATTGCCAACCTTATTCCAATATCTTGCAAGAAGGCATGGTTAGGAAAAATGTGGGACAGTCTATTTTAGAGTTGGGATATCATTGCTCTGCTGAATATGGTGATGAGCAACATTTCCCCATGATTGTAATGAATGGTTTACTTGGTGGATTTGCTCACTCTAAACTATTTACAAATGTCCGTGAAAATGCTGGATTGGCTTATACTATTTCAAGTCAGCTTGATTTGTTTAGTGGATTCTTGAGGATGTATGCTGGTATCAATCGAGAAAATCGTAACCAGGCTCGTAAAATGATGAATAATCAACTGATTGATTTAAAAAAAGGATATTTTACAGAGCTTGAGTTAGAGCAGACCAAGGAAATGATTCGTCGGTCTTTGTTACTTTCTCAAGATAATCAATCTTCATTGATTGAACGTGCTTATCAAAATGCCTTACTTGGAAAATTTTCGGCAGACTTTAAAAGTTGGATTGCAAAACTCGAGCAAGTTGCCAAAGATGATATTTGTAGAGCAGCTAATAATGTGAAACTACAGGCGATTTACTTTATGGAAGGAATAGAATGACAAAGGTTATTTTTGAAGAAAAATACTATCCAGCTGTAAAAGAAATGGTTTATCGGACTCGTTTGGCCAACGGATTGACAGTTGCTCTTTTGCCTAAAAAGGAATTTAAAGAGGTTTACGGGAGTGTCACTGTTCAGTTTGGTTCAGCAGATGCGCTTGTCACAGGAGTTGACGGAGCTGTAAAACAATATCCTGCAGGAATTGCTCATTTTCTTGAACATAAATTATTTGAAAGAGAAGATTCTAGCGACTTGATGTCGGCTTTTACGAGTCTAGGTGCAGATAGTAATGCCTTTACAAGCTTTACAAAAACAAGTTATCTTTTTTCAGCAACGGATCATTTTTTAGAAAATTTAGACTTACTTGATGAATTGGTAACATCAGCACACTTTACTGAAGATTCCATTTTAAGAGAGCAGGATATTATCCAGCAAGAACGAGAAATGTATCAAGATGATCCAGATTCGTGTTTATTCTTTTCAACTTTAGCGAATTTGTATCCTGGCACACCTTTAGCAACTGATATAGTTGGCAGTGAGGAGTCAATTTCCCAAATCCATCTAACTAATTTGCAAGAAAATTTTACAAGATTTTATAAATCTGTAAACATGTCTCTGTTTTTAGTTGGTAATTTTGATGTGGAGCGAGTACAGAACTACTTTGGAAGAAAAGAACTGAAAGATTTAGATGTTCAGGAACTAGCAAGAGAAAAATTTGTTTTACAGGCTGTGAAGTCAACAGACAGTATGAGAATGGAAGTATCTTCTCCCAAACTAGCGATTGGAGTTAGAGGTAAGCGAGAAGTTGCTGAGGCGGATTGCTATCGACATCATATTTTATTAAAATTATTGTTTGCAATGATGTTTGGTTGGACTTCGGATCGTTTTCAAAAATGTTATGAATCAGGTAAATTAGATGCTTCCCTATCTCTTGAAATTGAAGTAACAAGTCGCTTTCATTTTGTCATGTTGACAATGGATACGAAAGAGCCAGTTGCTTTGTCTCATCAATTCAGGAAGGCTATTCGTAATTTTACAAAGGATTTAGATATTACAGAGGAACATTTAGATATTATCAAAAGAGAGATGTTTGGCGAATTTTTCAGTAGCATGAACTCTCTTGAATTTATTGCAACGCAATATGATGCTTTTGAACATGGTGAGACAATTTTTGACTTACCAAAGATTTTACAGGAAATTACTTTAGAGGATGTCCTTGAAGCAGGACATCACTTAATAGATGAAGGGGATATAGTTGATTTTACAATATTCCCATCGTAGTAACCTATCATAATAGATACTAGAAAGAAGGGATGACAAGTATGAGGAAAAAAACAATTGGTGAGGTTTTACGATTAGCTAGAATCAATCAGGGATTGAGTTTAGATGAATTGCAGAAAAAGACAGAAATCCAGTTAGATATGTTGGAAGCAATGGAAGCAGACGATTTCGATCAACTTCCAAGTCCTTTTTACACGCGTTCTTTCTTGAAAAAATATGCATGGGCTGTTGAGTTAGATGATCAAATTGTTTTGGATGCTTATGATTCTGGGAGTATGATTACTTATGAGGAAGTAGATGTTGATGAAGATGAGTTGACAGGTCGTAGACGTTCAAGTAAGAAAAAGAAGAAAAAAACATCCTTTTTACCTTTATTTTATTTTATCCTTTTTGCTTTATCGATTTTAATTTTTGTGACCTATTATGTTTGGAACTATATTCAAACTCAACCAGAGGGGTCTTCTCTTTCTAATTACAGTGTGGTTCAATCAACAAGTTCAATAAGTTCAACTAGCTCTGTTCCCCACTCTTCAAGTAGTAGTTCATCTAGCAGTTCTTCTAGTGTAGAATCAACTATAAGTGTATCAGGTGAAGGAAATCATGTAGAAATCGCTTATAAGACAAGTAAAGAAACAGTTAAATTGCAATTGGCAGTTTCAGATGTTACAAGTTGGGTCAGCGTTTCAGAAAGCGAACTTGAGGGCGGTGTAACCCTATCGCCAGAGAAGAAAAGTGCAGAAGCAACAGTTGCAACTAAAAGTCCTGTAACCATTACATTAGGTGTTGTAAAAGGTGTTACTTTGACAGTAGATAATCAGACTGTTGATTTATCGAAGTTAACAGCGCAGACTGGACAAATCACTGTAACCTTTACTAAAAATTAAGGAAAAACGAATGAAAAAAGAACAAATTCCCAATCTCTTAACAATAGGTCGAATTCTCTTTATACCTATTTTTATCTTTATTTTAACGATAGGAAATTCGATAGAAAGTCATATAGTGGCAGCTATTATCTTTTCTATTGCCAGTATTACCGACTATTTAGATGGATATTTAGCACGTAAATGGAATGTGGTCAGTAATTTTGGTAAATTTGCAGATCCCATGGCGGATAAGTTACTAGTTATGTCGGCTTTTATTATGTTGATTGAGTTAGATATGGCTCCGGCTTGGATTGTTGCAGTGATTATCTGTCGAGAGTTGGCTGTGACAGGTTTAAGGCTTTTATTGGTTGAAACTGGTGGAAAAGTTTTAGCAGCAGCAATGCCTGGAAAAATTAAAACTTTCAGTCAGATGTTTGCCATTATTTTCTTGCTATTACATTGGACTTTGCTTGGTCAAGTTCTACTTTATGTAGCCTTGTTTTTCACTATCTACTCTGGCTATGATTATTTCAAGGGTAGTGCTTATGTATTTAAAGGGACATTTGGTTCGAAATGAAATCAATAATTGATGTAAAAAATCTTTCTTTTCGCTATAAGGAAAGTCAGGAATACTATGATGTGAAAGATATTACGTTTCACGTGAAACGTGGAGAATGGCTTTCGATTGTAGGGCATAATGGTAGTGGTAAATCAACGACTGTCCGGTTAATCGATGGCTTATTGGAAGCGGAATCTGGAGAGATTGTAATTGATGGTCAACGGCTGACTGAGGAAAATGTTTGGAATATACGTCGTCAAATCGGTATGGTTTTTCAAAATCCAGACAATCAATTTGTTGGAGCGACTGTTGAAGATGATGTTGCTTTTGGTTTGGAAAATCAGGGCCTTTCTCGTCAAGAAATGAAAAAGAGAGTGGAAGAAGCTCTGGCTTTAGTTGGCATGTTAGACTTTAAAAAGAGAGAGCCGGCGCGTCTATCAGGTGGCCAAAAGCAACGTGTGGCCATTGCAGGCGTTGTAGCCCTAAGACCAGCTATTTTAATCTTAGATGAAGCAACGAGTATGTTGGACCCTGAGGGGCGTAGAGAACTGATTGAGACAGTACAGGGAATTCGGAAAGACTATGATATGACGGTCATTTCTATTACCCATGATTTGGAAGAAGTTGCCATGAGTGACCGCGTATTGGTCATGAAAAAAGGGGAAATTGAATCAACTAGTAGCCCAAGAGAACTTTTCTCTCGAAATGATTTAGATCAAATTGGATTAGACGATCCTTTTGCCAATCAAGTAAAATATTCTTTGAGCCAGAATAGCTATGATTTACCTGAAAATTATTTGACAGAAAGTGAGCTAGAGGATAAATTATGGGAATTGCTCTAGAAAATGTGAGTTTTACATATCAAGAAGGGACTCCCTTAGCTTCAACAGCTTTGTCGGATGTTTCTTTGACGATTGAAGATGGTTCTTATACGGCTTTAATTGGGCACACAGGTAGTGGTAAATCAACTATTTTACAACTCTTAAATGGTTTATTGGTGCCAAGTCAAGGGAGTGTGAGGGTTTTTGATACCTTAATCACCTCGACTTCTAAAAATAAAGATATTCGTCAAATTAGAAAACAGGTTGGCTTGGTATTTCAGTTTGCTGAAAATCAGATTTTTGAAGAAACGGTTTTGAAAGACGTTGCTTTTGGACCGCAAAATTTTGGAGTTTCTGAAGAAGATGCGGAGAAGATTGCGCGTGAGAAACTGGCTCTGGTTGGAATTGATGAATCACTTTTTAATCGCAGTCCGTTTGAGTTGTCAGGGGGACAAATGAGACGTGTTGCCATTGCAGGCATACTTGCCATGGAGCCAGCTATATTAGTCTTAGATGAGCCAACAGCTGGCCTAGATCCTCTGGGTAGAAAAGAGTTGATGAATTTGTTCAAAAAACTCCACCAGTCAGGGATGACCATCGTCTTGGTAACGCATTTGATGGATGATGTTGCTGAATATGCGAATCAAGTCTATGTAATGGAAAAGGGACGTTTGGTTAAGGGTGGTAAACCGAGTGATGTCTTTCAAGATGTTGTTTTTATGGAAGAAGTGCAGTTGGGAGTACCTAAGATTACGGCTTTCTGTAAACGATTGGCTGATAGAGGCGTGTCATTTAAACGATTACCGATTAAGATAGAGGAGTTCAAGGAGTCGCTAAATGGATAGTATGATTTTGGGGCGTTATATCCCAGGGGATTCGATTGTTCACCGATTGGATCCACGTAGCAAATTGCTTGCTATGATGTTACTAATTTTGATCGTTTTTTGGGCTAATAATCCCTTGACGAATCTAATTCTTTTTATAGCGACAGGGATATTTATTGCCTTGTCAGGAGTATCTCTTTCATTTTTTATTCAGGGCTTGAAGTCTATGTTTTTCTTGATTGCCTTCACAACTATTTTTCAACTATTTTTCATTTCTAATGGGAATGTGTTATTTGAGTTTTCGTTTGTGAGAATCACAGATTATGCTTTGCAACAAGCTGGGATTATTTTTTGTCGTTTTGTATTGATTATTTTCTTTTCAACTTTGTTAACCTTAACGACCATGCCCTTAAGTTTGGCATCAGCTGTCGAAGCTTTATTAGCACCTTTAAAGCGTGTGAAAGTTCCAGTTCATGAAATTGGTTTGATGCTGTCCATGAGTCTACGTTTTGTTCCGACCTTAATGGATGATACGACGCGGATTATGAATGCACAGAAAGCGCGTGGAGTGGATTTTGGTGAAGGAAGCATCGTTCAAAAAGTAAAGGCGATGATTCCTATTTTGATTCCTCTTTTTGCAACAAGTTTAAAACGTGCAGATTCCTTGGCTATCGCCATGGAAGCGCGTGGTTATCAGGGTGGAAAAGGTAGAAGTCAATACCGACAACTGAAATGGACTCGAAAGGATACGCTGACTATTCTTGTTATTATCGTACTTGGTTGTTGCTTATTTTTCTTAAAATCTTAGTAGCTTTTAGGAATTGATAAAAAGTTACTGTAACAGTTTTTGATATAAAGGTAGGGATATGAACCGTTTTAAAAAATCAAAATATGTCATTATTGTTTTTGTCACTGTTCTGCTTGTCTCAGCTCTCTTAGCGACGACTTATTCAAGTACAATTGTGACAAAATTAGGAGATGGGATCTCATTGGTTGATAGAGTTGTGCAAAAACCTTTTCGGTGGTTTGATTCTGTCAAATCAGATTTGGCTCATTTGACACGAACATATAATGAAAATGAAAGTTTGAAGAAACAGATTTACCAGTTAGAAGTCAAATCAAATGAGGCGGAAAGTTTAAAGACGGAAAATGAACAACTGCGCCAATTGCTTGATATGAAGTCTAAATTGCAAGCCACAAAGACTTTAGCAGCAGATGTTATTATGCGTTCTCCGGTATCTTGGAAGCAGGAGTTGACCTTAGATGCAGGTAGATCAAAAGGTGCTTCTGAGAACATGTTAGCTATTGCAAATGGTGGCTTGATTGGGAGTGTTTCAAAAGTGGAGGACAACTCTACTATGGTCAACCTTCTGACAAATACGGAAAATGCTGATAAGATTTCTGTTAAAATTCAACACGGCACTACTACAATTTATGGAATTATTGTTGGCTACGACAAGGAAAATGAAGTTCTTAAAATTAGTCAATTAAATAGTAATAGCGATATTAGTACAGGCGATAAGGTAACAACAGGTGGATTAGGAAACTTTAACGTTGCTGATATTCCTGTAGGTGAAGTGGTTGCCACAACGCATAGTACAGACTATTTGACACGAGAAGTAACTGTTAAATTGAGTGCAGATACTCATAATGTGGATGTGATAGAATTAGTGGGGAATTCATAATGAGACAGTTGAAGCGGGTTGGAGTGTTTTTATTGCTCCCTTTCTTTGTTCTAATTGACGCCCATATTAGCCAGCTTCTGGGCTCATTTTTCCCCCATGTACATTTAGCTAGTCATTTTCTTTTTCTATTTCTCTTATTTGAGACGATAGAAGTATCAGAATATCTCTACCTAGTCTATTGTTTTGTGATAGGCTTGGTTTACGATGTTTACTTTTTCCATCTAATAGGGATTGCAACTCTCTTATTTATCTTATTGGGAGCCTTTCTTCATAAATTGAATAGTGTTATTTTATTGAATCGTTGGACACGAATGCTCTCTATGATTGTACTGACATTCCTGTTTGAAATGGGTAGTTATCTTTTGGCTTTTATGGTAGGGTTGACAGTGGATAACATGTCGATTTTTATAGTCTATAGCTTGGTACCGACGATGATTTTAAATTTTTTATGGATTACTGTTTTTCAATTTATTTTTGAAAAATATTATCTATAAGAACGACATATAAATGTAACAAAGGCGTAATATTTATTGGAGTTTTTTTTGGTATACTAGTATTGTCTTAAACAGAAGGAGTATTTATTAACCATGAAGAAAAAAATCTTAGCCTCGCTTTTATTAAGTACAGTAATGGTTTCCCAGGCAGCAGTATTGACGACTGCCCATGCAGAAACGACTGATGACAAAATTGCTGCTCAAGATAATAAAATTAGTAACTTAACAGCACAACAAGAAGAAGCACAAAAACAAGTTGATCAAATTCAGGAGCAAGTATCTGCTATTCAAGCAGAGCAATCTAACTTGCAATCTGAAAATGATAGATTACAAGCAGAATCTAAGAAACTCGAGGGTGAGATTACAGAACTTTCTAAAAACATTGTTTCTCGTAACCAATCTTTGGAAAAACAAGCTCGTAGTGCTCAAACAAATGGAGCCGCAACTAGCTATATCAATACCATTGTAAACTCAAAATCAATTACAGAAGCTATTTCACGTGTTGCTGCAATGAGTGAAATCGTATCTGCTAACAACAAAATGTTGGAACAACAAAAGGCAGATAAAAAAGCAATTTCTGAGAAGCAAGTAGCAAATAATGATGCTATCAATACTGTAATTGCTAATCAACAAAAATTGGCAGATGATGCTCAAGCATTGACTACTAAACAGGCAGAACTAAAAGCTGCTGAATTGAGTCTTGCTGCTGAGAAAGCGACAGCTGAAGGGGAAAAAGCAAGTCTATTGGAACAAAAAGCAGCAGCTGAGGCAGAGGCACGTGCAGCTGCGGCAGCAGAAGCAGCTTATAAAGAAAAACAAGCTAGCCAACAACAATCAGTACTTGCTTCAGGTAATACAAACCTAACAGCACAGGTACAAGCAGTATCTGAATCTGCAGTAGCACCTGTTCAGGCTAAAGTACGTCCAACATATAACACGGATGCCTCAACTTATCCAATTGGAGAATGTACCTGGGGAGTTAAAACATTAGCACCTTGGGCTGGAGACTATTGGGGTAATGGAGCACAGTGGGCCACAAGTGCAGCAGCAGCAGGTTTCCGTACAGGTTCAACCCCTCAAGTTGGAGCAATTGCATGTTGGAACGATGGTGGATATGGACACGTAGCGGTTGTTACAGCTGTTGAATCAACAACACGTATTCAAGTATCAGAATCAAACTATGCAGGTAATCGCACACTTGGAAACCACCGTGGATGGTTTAATCCAACAACGACTTCTGAAGGTTTTGTGACATATATTTATGCAGACTAATTACAGAGGGACTCGAATAGAGCCCTCTTTTTCAGTTTTTACCAGGGACAATAACTATTAAAAATCCCATCAAAATAGCTTGAAAATATCGAAAAAGTATGGTAGAATAAAGATTGTCGTGTGAACGATAATACTCATTCTTGATGAATTGTGAAGCAGTTGCCCTTGGGTCGTTTTGCGAGTTGAAGTCAAGAAGAGGAAAAAAACAAAAAGGAGAAATACTCATGGCAGTAATTTCAATGAAACAACTTCTTGAGGCTGGTGTACACTTTGGTCACCAAACTCGTCGCTGGAACCCTAAGATGGCTAAATACATCTTTACAGAGCGTAACGGAATCCACGTTATCGACTTGCAACAAACTGTAAAATACGCTGACCAAGCATACGACTTCATGCGTGATGCAGCAGCTAACGATGCGGTTGTATTGTTCGTTGGTACTAAGAAACAAGCAGCTGATGCAGTTGCTGAAGAAGCAGTACGTTCAGGTCAATACTTCATCAACCACCGTTGGTTGGGTGGAACTCTTACAAACTGGGGAACAATCCAAAAACGTATCGCTCGTTTGAAAGAAATCAAACGTATGGAAGAAGATGGAACTTTCGAAGTTCTTCCTAAGAAAGAAGTTGCACTTCTTAACAAACAACGTGCGCGTCTTGAAAAATTCTTGGGTGGTATCGAAGATATGCCTCGTATCCCAGATGTGATGTACGTAGTTGACCCACATAAAGAGCAAATCGCTGTTAAAGAAGCTAAAAAATTGGGAATCCCAGTTGTAGCGATGGTTGACACAAACACTGATCCAGATGATATCGATGTAATCATCCCAGCTAACGATGACGCTATCCGAGCTGTTAAATTGATCACAGCTAAATTGGCTGACGCTATCATCGAAGGACGTCAAGGTGAGGATGCAGTAGCAGTTGAAGCAGAATTTGCAGCTTCAGAAACTCAAGCAGATTCAATTGAAGAAATCGTTGAAGTTGTAGAAGGTGACAACGCTTAATTTATATAAATAGTAATTACCTAGGAGGGCGGGGCTTAGCCCGGCTCTCCTATTTTTAAAAAATATAGGAGAATCAAAATGGCAGAAATTACAGCTAAACTTGTTAAAGAGTTGCGTGAAAAATCTGGTGCTGGTGTTATGGACGCTAAAAAAGCATTGGTTGAAGTGGAAGGCGATATCGAAAAAGCGATTGAATTGCTTCGTGAAAAAGGTATGGCAAAAGCAGCTAAGAAAGCTGACCGTGTTGCTGCAGAAGGTTTGACTGGTGTTTATGTTGACGGTAACATTGCAGCAGTTGTTGAAGTAAATGCTGAAACTGACTTCGTTGCGAAAAACGCTCAATTTGTTGAGTTGGTAAACGCAACAGCTAAAGCAATCGTTGAAGGAAAACCAGCTAACAACGAAGAAGCTCTTGCTTTGACTATGCCTTCAGGTGAAACTCTTGAAGCTGCATACGTATCTGCAACAGCGACTATCGGAGAAAAAATCTCATTCCGTCGCTTTGCTTTGATTGAAAAAACAGATGCACAACACTTCGGAGCATACCAACACAACGGTGGACGTATCGGTGTTATCTCTGTAATCGAAGGTGGAGACGAAGCACTTGCTAAACAAATTTCAATGCACATTGCTGCTATGAAACCAACAGTTCTTTCATACAAAGAATTGGATGAGCAATTTGTTAAAGATGAGTTGGCACAATTGAACCACGTTATCGACCAAGATAACGAAAGCCGTGCAATGGTTAACAAACCAGCTCTCCCACACTTGAAATATGGATCAAAAGCTCAATTGACTGATGATGTTATTGCTCAAGCTGAAGCTGACATCAAAGCTGAGTTGGCTGCAGAAGGCAAACCAGAAAAAATCTGGGACAAAATCATCCCAGGTAAAATGGATCGCTTCATGCTTGACAACACTAAAGTTGACCAAGCTTACACACTTCTTGCACAAGTTTACATCATGGATGACAGCAAGACAGTTGAAGCATACCTTGAATCAGTTAACGCTTCAGTAGTTGAGTTCGCTCGCTTTGAAGTTGGTGAAGGTATTGAGAAAGCTGCAAACGACTTTGAAGCTGAAGTTGCAGCTACAATGGCAGCAGCCTTGAATAACTAATTATAGAAAGGAAGTAAATTTGCTTCCTTTTTTCTATGCAGTCGATCCTTATAGGGAGAGTTTCCTATTTTCAAGGTAAAAATAAAAAGCCCTATAATAAGGGCCAATTGTATTTAGGAGACTAAACTTCAAATTCATAGAGTGCTGTAGAGAGATAACGTTCACCGTTATCTGGTGCTAGAGCAAGGACTTTTTTACCTGTACCTAATTTTTTGGCAATCTCGATGGCTCCGTAGATAGCTGCAGCTGAAGAAATCCCTACAAGGAAACCTTCTTTTCCACCAATTTCACGTCCGAGTGCAAGAGCATCATCTGATGTTACACGAACGATACCATCATAGGCTTTAGTATCAAGTGTATCAGGAATAAATCCAGCTGAGATACCTTGAATTTTGTGAGGACCAGGTTTTTCACCAGATAGAATAGCAGATTCATCTGCTTCTACTGCAAAAACTTGAATACTTGAATTTGCTGATTTGAGTGCATGAGAAACACCAGAAATTGTTCCACCGGTACCCACTCCAGCAACAAAGGCATCTAGTCCATCTTTACCGAAAGCAGCTAGTATTTCAGCTCCTGTTGTTCTTTCGTGTACCTCTGGATTTGCTGGGTTGTCAAATTGAAGAGGAAGGAAACCATCACGTTCAGCAGCGATTTCTTGAGCTTTGGCAATAGCACCCTTCATTCCTTCGCTACCAGGCGTAAGGACGAGTTCAGCACCATAGGCTTGGATGATCTTACGTCGTTCTACACTCATAGTTTCAGGCATAACGATGACGACTTTATACCCTTTAGCAGCACCTACCCATGAAAGTCCAATACCAGTGTTTCCACTTGTTGCTTCAACAATAGTAGAACCAGGTTTTAGAATACCGTCTTGTTCAGCTTTTTCAATCATGCTAAGAGCAATACGGTCTTTTACAGAAGAACCAGGGTTAAATGCTTCAAGTTTTACATAGACATCTGCAGCACCTTCTGGCACAATGTTGTTGAGTTTAACAATCGGAGTTTGACCGATTAGTTCAGTAATGTTGTTATAAATAGACATATGAATACCTCTTTGTATAAGATATTTCTAGTATAACGCTAACTATACCATTTGTAAAATATAGAAATCCTATCGGAGCGATAGGATTTTTTTATATCATAGGTCTAAGCCATTAATTTTAAGAGATTGTGTTAGGCTAATTCTAGTAAATAGGTGTAAAGGAGAACGCTATCCATTTTCTTTTTGAATTGCTTCATTTTCTAGTATATTTTGGTACGCATCTTTTTATTTTGCTAATTAAAGTAGCGGTGGAAATATCAGTGAAACACTGTATTATCCATTGTTTACACTAAGTTTACAGGAACTTCAACTTCTCGTAAACCTTGATCAGTTAAAGTGACTTTTCCATTAAAAAACTCCACAAGTGCAGATTTAATAGTTTCTTTTTCTTCTTTATCAACATAAATCATCGTATCGACTTGATCTGTAAAGTTTGTATCCAGCTCCATGAGATTATGTTCTTTAAGAAAGTTACTGTACTCTTGGTACTGAGCATAAGACATTTGAATAGCAATGCCAGCCTGTTCTTTTATTTCAATAATACCAATTTCTTTGACAGATAAGGCAACACTGCCGGCGTAAGCACGAATGAGTCCTCCAGCGCCTAGTTTAATACCACCAAAGTAGCGTGTCACGACCACACAGACATTGGTGAGATTGTGATTTTCTAGTACCCCAAGCATGGGAACACCAGCAGTGCCACTAGGCTCACCATCATCACTTGTCCGTTTAATTTCACTACGTTCCCCAATAATAAATGCAGAGCAGTTATGCGTCGCTTTGTAGTGTTCTTTTTTGATGGCAGTAATGAAGTCACGAGCCTCTTCTTCGCTATAAACACGCTTGGCATGACAGATAAAGCGGGATTTTTTGATTTCTTCTTGGACTTGACCGTCCTCTTTAATTGTTCTAAATTCCATGATTTAATTGTACTAAAAAATCATCTAAAGCGCTAGGTTTTTACGAATAAAGAAGTATGAAAGTAAATCCAAATTATCTCGGTCGTTTGTTTACTGAGAATGAATTAACTAAAGAGGAACGTCAGTTGGCAGAGAAACTTCCAGCAATGAGAAAGGAGAAAGGGAAACTTTTCTGTCAACGTTGTGATAGTGCTATTTTAGATGAATGGTATTTGCCCATCGGTGCTTACTATTGTAGGGAGTGTTTACTGATGAATCGAGTCAGGAGTGATCAAGCTTTATACTATTTTCCGCAGGAGGATTTTCTGAAGCAAGATGTTCTTAAATGGCGTGGTCAATTAACCCCTTTTCAAGAGAAGGTATCAGAGGGACTGATTCGAGCAGTAGTCAAGCAGGAGCCAACCTTAGTTCATGCGGTAACAGGAGCTGGAAAGACAGAAATGATTTATCAAGTAGTAGCTAAAGTGATCAATGCGGGTGGTGCAGTATGCTTGGCTAGTCCTCGCATAGATGTTTGTTTGGAGCTGTACAAGCGCCTGCAAGATGATTTTGCTTGCGAGATATCTTTACTACACGGAGAATCAGAGCCGTATTTTCGAACACCACTAGTTGTTGCGACGACCCATCAGTTATTGAAATTTTATCAAGCTTTTGATTTGCTGATAGTGGATGAAGTAGATGCTTTTCCTTATGTTGACAATCCCACGCTTTACCACGCTGTCAAGAATAGTGTAAAGGAGAATGGATTGAGAATCTTTTTAACAGCGACTTCGACCGATGAGTTAGATAGGAAGGTTCGCATAGGAGAACTAAAACGATTGAGTTTGCCAAGACGGTTTCATGGAAATCCGTTGATTATTCCTAAACCTGTCTGGTTATCGGATTTTAATCACTGTTTAGAGAAAAATCGGTTGTCACCAAAGTTAAAGTCCTATATTGAGAAGCAGAGAAAGACAGCTTATCCGTTACTCATTTTTGCTTCAGAAATTAAGAAAGGGGAGCAGTTAAAAGAAATCTTACAGGAGCAATTTCCAAATGAGAAAATTGGATTTGTATCTTCTGTAACAGAGGATAGATTAGAGCAGGTACAAGCATTTCGAGATGGAGAACTGACAATACTTATCAGTACGACGATATTGGAGCGTGGAGTTACTTTTCCTTGCGTGGATGTTTTCGTAGTAGAGGCCAACCATCGTTTGTTTACCAAGTCTAGTTTAATACAGATTGGTGGACGAGTTGGACGAAGTATGGATAGACCGACAGGAGATTTGCTTTTCTTCCATGATGGGTTAAATGCTTCAATCAAGAAGGTAATTATGGAAATTCAGATGATGAATAAGGAGGCTGGTCTATGAAGTGCTTGTTATGTGGGCAGACTATGAAGACTGTTTTAACTTTTAGTAGTCTCTTACTTCTGAGGAATGATGATTCTTGTCTTTGTTCAGACTGTGATTTTACTTTTGAAAGAATTGGGGAAGAGAACTGTCCAAACTGTATGAAAACAAGCTTGTCAACGAAGTGTCAAGATTGTCAACTTTGGTGTAAAGAAGGAGTTGAAGTCAGTCATAGAGCGATTTTTACTTACAATCAAGCTATGAAGGATTTTTTCAGTCGGTATAAGTTTGATGGAGACTTCCTGTTAAGAAAAGTTTTCGCTTCATTTTTAAGTGCGGAGTTAAAAAAGTACAAAGAGTATAGATTTGTCGTAATTCCCCTAAGTCCTGAAAGATTGCTTGACAGAGGATTTAATCAGGTTGAGGGCTTGGTAGAGGCAGCAGGTTTTTCGTATCTGGATTTACTAGGGAAAAGAGAAGAGAGAGCCAGTTCTTCTAAAAATCGTTCAGAGCGCTTGGGGACAGAACTTCCTTTCTTTATTAAAAGTGGAGTCCGCATTCCTAAGAAAATCCTACTTATAGATGATATTTATACTACAGGAACAACTATAAATCGTGTGAAGAAACTGCTGGAAGAAGCTGGTGCTGAGGATGTAAAAACATTTTCCCTTGTAAGATGAGGAAAAAATTTGCAAAAATAGAATGAAAGCGTTATAATAAAATCATAAAAACAAAAATGTTTAGAAAGAAGGTACTCATATGATTAAATATAGTATCCGTGGTGAAAACCTAGAAGTAACAGAAGCAATTCGTGATTATGTAGTTTCTAAACTCGAAAAGATCGAAAAGTACTTCCAGCCAGAACAAGAGTTGGATGCCCGAATTAACTTAAAAGTTTATCGTGAAAAAACAGCTAAAGTGGAAGTAACGATTCCGCTTGGATCTATTACTCTCCGCGCAGAAGATGTGTCTCAAGATATGTATGGTTCAATTGACCTTGTAACTGATAAAATTGAACGTCAGATTCGTAAAAACAAAACAAAAATCGAGCGTAAAAATAAAAATAAGGTAGCAACTAGTCAATTATTTACAGATGCTTTGGTGGAAGATTCAAATGTTGTCCAGTCTAAAGTTGTTCGTTCAAAACAAATTGATTTAAAACCAATGGATTTGGAAGAAGCTATTCTACAGATGGATTTGTTGGGACATGATTTCTTTATCTATGTGGATGTTGAAGATCAGACAACCAATGTGATTTATCGTCGTGAGGATGGCGAGATTGGCTTGTTAGAAGTTAAAGAATCTTAATTTCAATATGTGTAAAGGTAGGTTTACTGAATTGTAAACCTCCTTTTTCTTATAATTGATAGAATTACTGATTACACTTTTAAAAAGTCGCTTTTTGAGGGGTATTATGGTATAATGGGTGCCAAGAGGTTTGGAATGAAAAAATTTTATGTAAGTCCAATTTTTCCTATTCTAGTAGGATTGATTGCGTTTGGAGTCTTATCCACTTTCATTATTTTTGTTAATAATAATCTGTTGACGCTTTTAATTTTGTTTCTTTTTGTAGGAGGCTATGTTTTTTTATTTAAGAAACTGAGAGTGCATTATACAAGGAGTGAAGTAGAACAAATCCAGTATGTAAACCACCAAGCGGAAGAAAGTTTGACAGCTCTATTGGAACAGATGCCTGTAGGTGTTATGAAATTGAATTTATCTTCTGGAGAGGTTGAGTGGTTTAATCCCTATGCTGAATTGATTTTGACCAAGGAAGATGGCGATTTTGATTTGGAAGCTGTTCAAACGATTATCAAGGCTTCAGTAGGAAATCCGTCTACTTATGCCAAACTGGGTGAGAAGCGTTATGCTGTTCATATGGATGCTTCTTCCGGTGTTTTGTATTTTGTAGATGTATCCAGGGAGCAAGCCATAACAGATGAATTAGTAACGAGTCGACCAGTGATTGGAGTTGTATCTGTGGATAATTATGATGATTTGGAGGATGCAACTTCTGAGTCAGATATTAGTCAAATCAATAGTTTTGTAGCTAATTTTATATCAGAGTTTTCAGAAAAATACATGATGTTTTCTCGTCGGGTAAGTATGGATCGATTTTATCTATTTACTGACTACACGGTGCTTGAGGGCTTGATGAATGATAAATTTTCTGTTATTGATGCTTTCAGAGAAGAGTCGAAACAGAGACAGTTGCCCTTGACCTTAAGTATGGGATTTTCTTATGGCGATGGAAATCATGATGAAATAGGGAAAGTTGCTTTGCTCAACTTGAATTTGGCTGAAGTACGTGGTGGCGACCAGGTGGTTGTCAAGGAGAATGATGAAACGAAAAATCCAGTCTACTTTGGCGGTGGGTCGGCTGCGTCCATCAAGCGCACTCGTACCCGTACTCGATCAATGATGACAGCCATATCTGATAAGATTCGTAGTGTGGATCAAGTGTTTGTAGTTGGGCATAGAAATTTAGATATGGATGCCTTGGGCTCTGCTGTAGGTATGCAGTTGTTCGCCAGCAATGTGATTGAAAATAGCTATGCTCTTTATGATGAAGAACAAATGTCTCCAGATATTGAACGAGCTGTTTCATTCTTAGAAAAAGAAGGAGTTACGAAGTTGTTGTCTGTTAAGGATGCAATGGGGATGGTAACCAATCGTTCTTTGTTGATTCTTGTAGACCATTCAAAGACAGCTTTAACTTTATCGAAAGAATTTTATGATTTATTTACACAGACCATCGTTATTGATCACCATAGAAGGGATCAGGATTTTCCAGATAATGCGGTCATTACTTATATCGAAAGTGGTGCAAGCAGTGCCAGTGAGTTGGTAACGGAATTGATTCAGTTCCAGAATTCTAAGAAAAATCGTTTGAGTCGTATGCAAGCAAGCGTCTTGATGGCTGGTATGATGCTGGATACTAAAAATTTCACCTCACGAGTGACTAGTCGGACATTTGATGTTGCTAGCTATCTCAGAACGCGCGGAAGCGATAGTATTGCTATCCAAGAAATCGCTGCGACAGATTTTGAAGAATATCGTGAGGTCAATGAACTGATTTTACAGGGGCGTAAATTAGGTTCAGATGTACTAATAGCAGAGGCTAAGAACACGAAATGCTATGACACAGTTGTTATTAGTAAGGCAGCAGATGCCATGTTAGCTATGTCAGGTATTGAAGCGAGTTTTGTCCTTGCGAAAAATACACAAGGCTTTATATCCATCTCAGCTCGGAGTCGTAGTAAACTGAATGTACAACGGATTATGGAAGAGTTAGGCGGTGGGGGCCACTTTAATTTAGCTGCAGCTCAAATTAAGGATTTAACCTTGTCAGAAGCAGGTGAAAAACTGACAGAAATTGTATTAAATGAAATAAAGGAAAAGGAGAAAGATGAATGAAAGTAATCTTTTTAGCAGATGTTAAAGGAAAAGGTAAAAAAGGCGAAATTAAGGAAGTACCAACAGGGTATGCACAAAACTTTCTTATCAAAAAGAATCTAGCCAAAGAAGCGACTGCTCAAGCGGTAGGTGAGCTTCGTGGTAAACAAAAATCCGAAGAGAAAGCCCACGCTGAGATGATTGCAGAAGCAAAAGCAATTAAAGCCCAACTTGAATCAGAGGAAACTATTGTAGAATTTGTTGAAAAGGTTGGTCCAGATGGCCGTACCTTTGGTTCTATTACCAATAAGAAGATTGCAGAAGAATTGCAAAAGCAATTTGGAATTAAGATTGATAAACGTCATATTCAAGTACAAGCTCCGATTCGAGCAGTTGGTTTGATTGATGTACCAGTGAAAATCTATCAAGATATCACAAGTGTAATCAACCTTCGTGTGAAAGAAGGATAAGTTTACACCTTCTTGACAAGATTGTAAAAGGAAGGGAAGTCTGATGGCAGAAGTAGAAGAGTTACGAGTACAACCTCAAGATATCTTAGCTGAGCAATCCGTTTTAGGGGCTATCTTTATTGATGAGAGTAAGCTTGTTTTTGTGCGAGAATACATTGAGTCTCGGGACTTTTTTAAGTATGCCCATCGTTTGATTTTCCAAGCTATGGTTGATTTATCCGATCGTGGTGATGCTATAGATGCAACAACGGTTCGTACCATTCTTGATAATCAAGGTGATTTGCAGAATATTGGTGGCCTGTCTTACCTAGTTGAGATTGTCAATTCTGTGCCCACTTCTGCTAATGCGGAGTATTATGCTAAAATCGTTGCAGAAAAAGCAATGCTACGTCGTTTAATTGCCAAGTTGACAGAGTCTGTCAACCAAGCTTACGAGGCTTCACAACCAGCTGATGAAATCATTGCTCAGGCAGAAAAAGGCCTGATTGATGTCAGCGAAAATGCTAATCGAAGTGGATTTAAGAACATTCGAGATGTGTTGAATGTCAACTTTGGAAATCTGGAAGCTCGCTCGCAACAAACGACCGATATTACAGGTATTGCGACAGGCTATCGTGATTTAGATCATATGACGACTGGTCTGCATGAAGAGGAGTTGATTATCTTAGCAGCTCGTCCGGCGGTTGGTAAGACAGCCTTTGCCTTGAATATCGCTCAGAACATTGGGACTAAGTTGGACAAAACGGTTGCTATTTTTTCACTGGAAATGGGTGCGGAAAGTCTAGTGGATCGTATGTTGGCGGCAGAAGGTTTGGTGGAATCCCATTCTATCCGTACAGGTCAATTGACCGATGAGGAGTGGCAAAAGTATACCATTGCTCAAGGGAATCTAGCTAATGCAAGTATCTATATCGATGATACGCCAGGGATTCGGATTACGGAAATTCGTTCTCGTTCTCGTAAACTGGCTCAAGAAACTGGGAATCTTGGTTTGATTTTGATAGATTACTTGCAGCTTATCACGGGAACTGGGCGAGAAAACCGCCAACAAGAAGTTTCAGAAATTTCACGTCAGTTGAAAATTTTAGCTAAGGAACTGAAGGTTCCAGTAATCGCTCTTAGTCAGCTTTCTCGTGGGGTAGAACAACGTCAGGATAAGAGACCGGTCTTGTCTGATATTCGTGAATCTGGGTCTATTGAGCAGGACGCTGATATCGTAGCCTTTCTTTATCGCGACGATTACTATGAGCGTGGTGGTGAAGAAGAGGAAGGCATCCCAAATAATAAGGTAGAAGTTATTATCGAGAAAAACCGTAGTGGAGCTCGTGGAACGGTGGAATTAATTTTCCAAAAAGAATACAATAAATTTTCAAGTATCTCAAAGAGGGAGGCATAAGATGTCAGATGCATTTACAGATGTAGCCAAGATGAAAAAAATCAAAGAAGAAATCAAGGCACATGAGGGACAAGTCGTAGAAATGACTTTGGAGAATGGTCGTAAGCGCCAAAAAAATAGATTGGGTAAGCTAATTGAGGTTTATCCATCCCTATTTATTGTGGAATTTGGGAATGTGGAAGGAGATAAACAAGCTAATGTTTACGTTGAATCCTTTACTTACTCAGATATCCTTACTGAAAAGAATTTGATTCATTATCTGGACTAAAGTGAGAAATTTTCTCACTTTTTCTTTTTTCTCCGAATAGTTTAAGTGAAGGCAATCTTCGATTTATATTATTTTTCAAGGAGGAAGAATGAAAATTTTACCGTGTATAGCAAGAGGGACAAGTTATTACTTGAAGATGTCAGTTAAAAAGCTTGTTCCTTTTTTAGTAGTAGGATTGATGTTAGCAGCGAGTGATAGTGTCTATGCCTATTCTGGAGGGAATGGGTCGATTGCGCGTGGGGATGATTATCCTGCTTACTATAAAAATGGGAGTCAGGAAATTGATCAGTGGCGCATGTACTCTCGTCAGTGTACTTCATTTGCAGCCTTTCGCTTGAGTAGTGTCAATGGTTTTGAGATTCCAAGGGCTTATGGAAATGCGAATGAATGGGGGCATCGTGCTCGTCGTGAAGGCTATCGTGTAGATAATACACCGACGATTGGCTCTATTGCTTGGTCTACTGCAGGAACTTATGGGCATGTTGCCTGGGTGTCAAATGTAATGGGAGATCAGATTGAGATCGAGGAATATAACTATGGTTATACAGAAGCCTATAATAAACGAAGTATAAAAGCAAATATGATGACAGGATTTATTCATTTTAAAGATTTGGCTGGGGGTAATGTAGTAAGTAGTGGCAAAGTATTCAATAGTCAACCTTCTTCTACAGGAGGAACTCATTATTTTAAGAATAAGGTAGCTATAAAAAATCAACCTTTAGTTAGTGCAACTTCAATTGCATATTATTCTCCAGGTGAGAGTGTTCATTATGATCAGGTACTTGAAAAAGATGGGTACAAGTGGTTGAGTTATACTGCCTATAATGGAAGCTATCGTTATGTTCAATTGGAGGCTGTGAATAAAAATCCTCTAGGTAATTCTGTTCTTTCTTCAACCGGTGGAACTCATTATTTCAAGTCTAAGTCTGCTATAAAAAATCAGCCATTAGCTAGTGCAACTGCGATTGATTACTATTATCCTGGGGAGAATGTTCATTATGATCAAATTCTCGAAAAAGATGGCTACAAGTGGTTGAGTTATACGGCTTATAATGGAAGTCGTCGCTATATCCAGCTAGAGGGAGTGGTTTCTTCACAGAATTATCAGAACCAATCAGGAAATAGCTCTAGCTATGGATCCAATAGTAGTTCAGCTGTTGGTTGGAAGAAGATAAATGGTAGTTGGTATCATTTCAAATCAAATGGTTCTAAATCAACGGGATGGCAGAAAGATGGAGCTAGCTGGTATTATTTGAAATCATCTGGTGAAATGCAGACAGGCTGGTTAAAGGAAAATGGCTCGTGGTATTATCTGGATAGTTCAGGGGCAATGAAAACAGGCTGGTATCAAGTTTTTGGTAAGTGGTATTATTCTTACTCTTCAGGTGCCTTAGCTGTTAATACGACGGTGGATGGCTACAGAGTAAACAGTGATGGAGAACGAGTATAGAAAATTGGAGTAGGAAATTTTTCCTGCTCTTTTCTGTAAGCAGTTTCCTTGACATTTTTCTTATTTTGCGCTATCATATATCTATATAATATATGGGAGTCTGTGTACAGTCTGAGAGGAAGTGTTAAACTTCGACCGCACCTGATCTGGGTAATGCCAGCGTAGGGAACGATACTTAGTCTATTCTTGACCTTTTCCATATATGGTAAAGGTTTTTCTTTTTGTCAAAGGAAAACGAGAAGAGGAGGTTTTTATGAAAGCAAGCATTGCCTTGCAAGTTTTACCCCTAGCACAGGGGATTGATCGGATAGCTGTTATCGATCAGGTCATTGCTTATCTGCAAGTTCAAGAAGTGACCATGGTGGTGACACCATTTGAAACGGTCTTGGAAGGGGAGTTTGATGAGCTTATGCGCATTCTAAAAGAAGCGCTGGAAGTGGCAGGGCAGGAGGCAGATAATGTCTTTGCCAATGTCAAAATAAATGTAGGAGAGATTTTAAGTATTGATGAGAAACTTGAAAAGTATACTGAGACGACACATTAGTCTATTGGGCTTTCTGGGAGTCTTGTCAATCTGGCAGTTAGCAGGTTTTCTTAAACTTCTCCCCAAGTTTATCCTGCCGACACCTCTTGAAATTCTCCAGTCCTTTGTTCGTGACAGAGAATTTCTCTGGCACCATAGCTGGGCGACCTTGAGAGTGGCTTTATTGGGACTGATTTTGGGAGTCTTGATTGCCTGTCTCATGGCTGTACTTATGGATAGTTTAACTTGGCTCAATGACCTGATTTACCCTATGATGGTGGTTGTTCAGACCATTCCGACCATTGCCATAGCTCCTATCTTGGTCTTGTGGCTAGGTTATGGGATTCTGCCCAAGATTGTCTTGATTATTTTGACGACAACTTTTCCTATCATCGTCAGTATTTTGGACGGTTTTAGGCATTGTGACAAGGATATGCTGACCTTGTTTAGTTTGATGCGGGCCAAGCCTTGGCAAATCCTGTGGCATTTTAAAATTCCAGTCAGCCTGCCTTACTTTTATGCAGGTCTGAGGGTCAGTGTCTCCTACGCCTTTATCACAACAGTGGTATCTGAGTGGTTGGGAGGCTTTGAAGGACTAGGTGTCTACATGATTCAGTCCAAGAAACTGTTTCAGTATGATACCATGTTCGCGATTATTATTCTGGTATCGATTATCAGTCTTCTGGGTATGAAGTTGGTCGATATCAGTGAAAAATATGTTATTAAATGGAAACGTTCGTAGAATTAGAATGTTTCAAAAAGAAAAGAGGAAATCAAAATGAAAAAAACATGGAAAGTGTTTTTAACGCTTGTAACAGCTTTTGTAGCTGTTGTGCTTGTGGCCTGTGGCCAAGGAACTGCTTCTAAGGATAATAAGGAAGCAGAACTTAAGAAGATTGACTTTATCCTAGACTGGACACCAAATACCAACCACACAGGGCTTTATGTTGCCAAGGAAAAAGGTTATTTCAAAGAAGCTGGAGTCGATGTTGATTTGAAATTGCCACCAGAAGAAAGCTCATCTGACTTGGTTATCAATGGTAAGGCACCATTTGCAGTGTATTTCCAAGACTACATGGCTAAAAAATTGGAAAAAGGAGCAGGAATCACTGCCGTTGCAGCTATCGTAGAACACAATACATCAGGAATCATCTCTCGTAAATCTGATAATGTAAGCAGTCCAAAGGACTTGGTTGGTAAGAAATACGGAACTTGGAATGACCCAACTGAACTTGCTATGTTGAAAACATTGGTAGAGTCACAAGGTGGGGACTTTGATAAAGTCGAAAAAGTACCAAACAACGATTCAAACTCAATCACACCGATTGCCAATGGAGTATTTGACACTGCTTGGATCTACTATGGATGGGATGGAATTCTTGCCAAATCTCAAGGTGTAGATGCTAACTTTATGTACTTGAAAGACTACGTTAAAGAATTTGACTATTACTCACCAGTCATCATTGCTAACAACGACTACCTCAAAGATAACAAAGAAGAAGCACGTAAAGTCATCCAAGCTATCAAAAAAGGCTACCAATATGCCATGGAGCATCCAGAAGAAGCAGCTGACATCCTCATCAAAAATGCACCTGAACTCAAGGAAAAACGTGACTTTGTCATCGAATCTCAAAAATACTTGTCAAAAGAATACGCAAGCGACAAGGAAAAATGGGGTCAATTTGACGCAGCTCGCTGGAATGCCTTCTACAAATGGGATAAAGAAAATGGTATCCTTAAAGAAGACTTGACAGACAAAGGCTTCACCAACGAATTTGTGAAATAATGACAGAGATTAGACTAGAACACGTCAGTTATGCCTATGGTCAGGAGAGGATTTTAGAGGACATTAACCTGCAGGTGACTTCAGGTGAAGTGGTTTCTATTCTGGGTCCAAGTGGTGTAGGAAAGACCACCCTCTTTAATCTAATTGCTGGGATTTTAGAAGTTCAGTCAGGGAGAATTGTCCTTGATGGTGAAGAAAATCCCAAGGGGCGCGTGAGTTATATGTTGCAAAAGGATTTGCTCTTGGAGCATAAGACGGTGCTTGGTAATATCATCCTGCCCCTCTTGATTCAAAAAGTGGATAAGGCGGAAGCCATTGCCCGAGCGGATGAAATTCTTGCGACCTTCCAGTTGACAGCTGTACGGAACAAGTATCCTCATGAACTCAGTGGCGGGATGCGTCAGCGTGTAGCCTTGCTTCGCACCTACCTTTTCGGGCACAAGCTTTTTCTCTTAGATGAAGCCTTTAGCGCCTTGGATGAGATGACCAAGATGGAACTCCACGCTTGGTACCTTGAGATTCACAAGCAGTTGCAGCTAACGACCCTGATCATCACGCATAGTATCGAGGAGGCTCTCAGTCTCAGCGACCGCATCTATATCTTGAAAAATCGCCCTGGGCAGATTGTTTCAGAAATTAAACTAGATTGGTCTGAAGGTGAGGACAAGGAAGTCCAAAAGATTGCCTACAAACGTCAAATTTTGGCAGAATTAGGCTTAGATAAATAGAAAAATAGGGAGTTGGTGAAGATTATCCTTTACCAGCGCCCTTTTTCTTTTAAAAATGAGAAAATTTCGGTATAATAGTCAAAGATAGTCAAGGTTTAAAGAGAGAGGTGGGTTGTAATGAGATTTAAAAATACATCGGATCATATTGAGGCCTACATCAAGGCGATTTTAGATCAATCTGGTATCGTGGAGTTGCAACGTAGTCAGTTGGCAGATACCTTTCAGGTTGTCCCTAGTCAGATTAACTATGTGATCAAGACACGCTTTACTGAAAGTAGAGGCTACTTGGTTGAAAGTAAGCGTGGTGGCGGAGGCTATATTCGTATAGGACGGATTGAGTTTTCTAGTCATCATGAAATGCTCCGGGAGCTGCTTTACTCGATTGGTGAGCGAGTCAGTCAAGAAATTTATGAAGATATTCTGCAGCTTTTGGTTGAGCAGGAATTGATGACCAAGCAGGAGATGAATTTGCTGGTAGCAGTAGCTTTGGATCGCGTTCTAGGAGAAGAAGCTCCAGTCCATCGTGCAAACATGCTACGCCAGGTCATACAAGAGGTAGATAGAAAAGGGAAGTAAGATGAACTATTCAAAAGCATTGAATGAATGTATCGAGAGTGCCTACATGGTGGCTGGCCATTTTGAAGCTCGTTACCTAGAGTCTTGGCACTTGTTGATTGCCATGTCCAATCACAGTTATAGTGTGGCAGGGGCAACTTTAAATGATTATCCATATGAGATGGACCGTTTAGAAGAGGTGGCTTTGGAACTGACTGAAACGGACTATAGCCAGGATGAAACCTTTACGGAATTGCCGTTCTCCCATCGTTTGCAAGTTCTTTTTGATGAAGCAGAGTATGTAGCGTCAGTGGTCCATGCTAAGGTGCTAGGGACGGAGCACGTCCTCTATGCGATTTTGCATGATGGCAATGCCTTGGCGACTCGTATCTTGGAGAGGGTTGGTTTTTCTTATGAAGACAAGAAAGATCAGGTCAAGATTGCAGCCCTTCGTCGAAATTTAGAAGAACGAGCAGGATGGACTCGTGAAGACCTCAAGGCTCTACGCCAACGGCATCGTACAGTAGCTGACAAGCAAAATTCTATGGCCAATATGATGGGCATGCCCCAGACTCCAAGCGGTGGTCTCGAGGACTATACGCATGATTTGACAGAGCAAGCGCGTTCTGGCAAGTTAGAACCAGTCATCGGTCGGGATAAGGAAATCTCACGTATGATTCAAATCTTGAGTCGAAAGACCAAGAACAATCCTGTCTTGGTTGGGGATGCTGGTGTCGGGAAAACAGCCTTGGCGCTTGGGCTCGCTCAGCGTATTGCTAGTGGTGATGTACCTGCGGAAATGGCTAAGATGCGCGTGTTAGAGCTTGATTTGATGAACGTTGTTGCAGGGACACGCTTCCGTGGTGACTTTGAAGAACGCATGAACAATATCATAAAGGATATTGAAGAAGATGGTCAAGTTATCCTCTTTATCGATGAACTTCACACTATCATGGGTTCTGGTAGTGGAATTGACTCAACTCTGGATGCGGCCAATATCTTGAAGCCAGCCTTGGCGCGTGGAACTTTGAGAACGGTTGGTGCGACTACTCAGGAAGAATATCAAAAACATATCGAAAAAGATGCGGCCCTTTCTCGTCGTTTCGCTAAAGTGACGATTGAAGAGCCAAGTGTTGCAGATAGCATGACCATTTTGCAGGGGTTGAAGGCGACTTATGAGAAACATCACCGTGTACAAATCACAGATGAAGCGGTTGAAACAGCCGTTAAGATGGCCCATCGTTACTTAACTAGTCGTCACTTGCCAGACTCTGCTATCGATCTCTTGGATGAGGCAGCAGCAACAGTGCAAAATAAAGCAAAGCATGTAAAAGCAGACGATTCTGGCTTGAGTTCAGCTGACAAGGCCTTGATGGATGGCAAGTGGAAACAAGCAGCTCAGCTAATCGCAAAAGAAGAGGAAGTGCCTGTTTACAAAGACTTGGTGACAGAGTCTGACATTTTGACCACCTTGAGTCGCTTGTCAGGTATCCCCGTTCAAAAACTGACTCAGACTGATGCTAAGAAATACCTGAACTTGGAAGCAGAACTACACAAACGTGTCATCGGTCAAGATCAAGCAGTTTCAAGTATTAGTCGTGCCATTCGCCGCAATCAGTCAGGGATTCGTAGTCATAAGCGCCCGATTGGTTCCTTTATGTTCCTAGGACCGACAGGTGTCGGTAAGACCGAATTGGCCAAAGCTCTGGCAGAAGTTCTTTTTGACGACGAATCAGCCCTTATCCGCTTTGATATGAGTGAGTATATGGAGAAATTTGCAGCCAGCCGTCTCAACGGAGCTCCTCCAGGCTATGTGGGTTACGAAGAAGGTGGGGAGTTGACAGAGAAGGTTCGCAACAAACCCTATTCCGTTCTCCTCTTTGACGAGGTAGAGAAGGCCCATCCAGACATCTTTAATGTTCTCTTGCAGGTCTTGGATGATGGTGTCTTGACAGATAGTAAAGGACGCAAGGTTGACTTTTCAAATACCATTATCATCATGACGTCAAACCTTGGTGCAACTGCCCTTCGTGATGACAAGACAGTTGGTTTTGGGGCAAAGGACATTCGTTTTGATCAGGAGAATATGGAAAAACGCATGTTTGAAGAGCTGAAAAAAGCTTATAGACCTGAGTTTATTAACCGTATTGATGAAAAGGTGGTCTTCCATAGCCTGTCTAGCGACCATATGCAGGAAGTGGTGAAGATTATGGTCAAACCTTTAGTGGAAAGTTTGGCTGAAAAAGGCATTGACTTGAAATTACAAGCTTCCGCACTGAAATTATTGGCAAATCAAGGATATGACCCAGAGATGGGAGCTCGTCCACTTCGCAGAACATTGCAAACAGAAGTGGAAGACAAGTTGGCAGAACTTCTTCTCAAGGGAGAATTAGAGGCAGGTAGCACACTTAAGATTGGTGTTAAAGCAGGCCAGTTAAAATTTGATATTGCATAAAAGAATAAAAGTATCAGCATCTGACCATAAGTCACAGTGGAGTGAAACTCAATGAAAATCAAAAAGCAAACTAGGAAGCTAGNNTTTTGAGGTTGCAGATAGAGATGACGTGGTTTGAAGAGATTTTCGAAGAGTATGAAACTAAAACCTATAGCTTCTAAAGGATCCGTGGTTTTCACTATTCAACCCAAAATTCATATGTTTATTACCCTCCATCGTATTTGTCTTAGAGCGTGTGTAGTAGAAAAAGAGCAGTCTTATCTGAAATTTTTATTCTTTCAAAAGAGACCTGTTTCTTTTTTGCCTGTCAACCCCGTTCTAGCTTGTATTTGAAAAATCAAACTAAGTTGCAAGATGAATGATTTTCTTGTATTTACGTTGTTGTTGACAACAAGTAGCGGATAAATGAAATCCATTCCATTATCATAGATGATAGGCTGGTAGGAAATTTTCAAATAACATACAGGAAATAGATGTGTGAAGTTCCGGTAGTAGAAAGGGAGAAAGATGAACATTTTAGTTGCAGATGACGAGGAAATGATTAGAGAAGGAATTGCAGCATTTCTGACAGAAGAGGGTTATCATGTCATTATGGCTAAGGATGGACAAGAGGCCTTGGAAAAATTTCAAGATCTTCCTATCCATCTCATGGTACTGGATTTAATGATGCCTAGGAAGAGTGGTTTTGAAGTGTTAAAAGAAATCAATCAAGAGCACGATATTCCTATCATCGTCTTGAGTGCTCTGGGAGATGAAACTACTCAGTCACAGGTATTTGATCTCTATGCTGATGATCATGTGACAAAGCCTTTTTCTTTGGTACTGCTTGCCAAGCGTATTAAAGCGCTTATCAGACGTTACTACGTCATAGAGGATCTTTGGCAATATCAGGATGTAACAGTGGATTTTACCTCTTACAAAGCACATTATAAAAATGAAGAAATTGATCTCAAACCAAAGGAATTATTGGTACTAAAGTGTTTGATTCAACATAAAAATCAAGTTTTAAGTAGAGAGCAGATATTGGAAGAAATTTCAAAAGATGTAGCTGATTTACCTTGTGATAGGGTCGTTGATGTCTATATTCGTACTCTTCGTAAAAAATTGGCTTTAGATTGTATCGTGACTGTGAAAAATGTTGGGTATAAGATTAGCTTATGATAAAAAATCCTAAATTATTAACCAAGTCTTTTTTAAGAAGTTTTGCAATTCTAGGTGGTGTTGGTCTAGTCATTCATATAGCTATTTATTTGACCTTTCCTTTTTATTATATTCAGTTGGAAGGGGAAAAGTTTAATGAGAGTGCAAGAGTGTTTACGGAGTATTTAAAGACTAAGACAGCTGATGAAATTCCAAGCTTACTCCAGTCTTATTCAAAGTCCTTGACTATATCTGCTCACCTTAAAAGAGATATCTTAGATAAGCGGCTCCCTCTTGTGCATGACTTAGATATTAAAGATGGAGAGCTATCAAATTATATCGTGATGTTAGATATGCCTGTTAGTACAGCAGATGGTAAACAGGTAACGGTGCAGTTTGTGCAGGGAGTGGATATCTACAAAGAAGCAAAGAATATTTTGCTTTTGTATCTCCCCTATACATTCTTGGTTACAATTGCTTTTTCCTTTGTTTTTTCTTATTTTTATACGAAACGCTTGCTCAATCCTCTTTTTTACATTTCAGAAGTGACTAGTAAGATGCAAGATTTGGATGATAATATTCGTTTTGATGAAAGCAGAAAAGATGAAGTTGGTGAAGTTGGAAAGCAGATTAATGGTGTGTACGAGCACTTGTTGAAGGTTATTCATGAGTTGGAAAATCGCAATGAGCAAATTGTAAAATTGCAAAATCAAAAGGTTTCCTTTGTCCGTGGAGCATCACATGAATTAAAGACACCTCTAGCTACTCTCAGGATTATCTTAGAAAATATGCAATACAATGTGGGGGATTATAAGGATCATCCTAAATATCTTGAAAAGAGTATTGAGAAAATTGATCAGATGAGTTTCTTGCTAGAGGAAGTGTTGGAATCTTCTAAATTTCAAGAATGGACAGAGTGTAGTGAGATTTTAATAGTAAATACCGTTTTGACAGATGTTTTGTCTCGATATCAGGAATTGGCATTTTCTAAAAATCTTGTGATTGATAATCAGTTGACTACTGATACAAAAGTAAGGATGAGTTTGAAGGCTTTGGATAAAGTCTTGACAAATCTTATCAGTAATGCTATCAAATACTCAGATCAATCTGGCATTGTGACTATTTCTGAGCAAGATGGTTATCTTTCTATTAGGAATACATGTGCTCCGTTGAATCAGGAAGAGTTAGAACATTTATTTGATATTTTTTACCATTCACAAATTGTAACAGACAGAGAAACAGGATCAGGATTGGGTCTTTATATTGTGAAGAATATCTTAGAAAGTCATCGTATGTCCTATAGTTTCTTGCCTTATGAACAAGGGATGAAATTTAAAATCTGCTTGTTACCAGATAGTTAGCTTTTAGTGATACTCTTTTCTTACTTGAGGATAATTTAAGGAAGCATAGTTTGAATGGTAGTGATAGAGTAAATCAAAGAACGGAATCAGTTTTCGTTCTTTTTCTTTTTCAATTCATATTGGGTTAACATAGAGATGTTACAGTAGTGGTAAAGAAAGGGGATCGTGATGATAGCAATAATCATTATCTGTGTATTTTTAATTCGCTTGTTGTTCCTAAAGAAATCAATTGCAAATGAAAAACGGCTTCGTAGGGATGGTGGGCGAGAATTTGGCATTAAAAATACCAAACGTCTTACCTTGGTTCATATTGTTTTTTATATGGCTTGTTTTATGGAAGCCCTAGTCTATCGACCGTCTTTCAATATGATGAGTGTTGTGGGTTTGGTGCTCCTGATATTTTCTATGTTGATGTTGCTACTTGTTATTCATCTGCTTGGGGATATTTGGACAGTCAAGTTGATGTTGGCACCAAATCATAAGTTTGTGGATCATGTCTTATTTAGGACAGTAAAACATCCCAATTACTTTTTAAATATCCTTCCTGAGTTGATTGGCTTAACCTTGCTGAGTCATGCCTATATGACTTTTGTTTTAGTTTTTCCAGTTTATGCAGTTATTTTGTATCGACGAATAGCTGAAGAGGAAAAGTTATTACATGAAGTTATAATCCCAAATGGAAGCATAAAGAGATAAATACAAGATTCAATTCATATACAGTTCATATTGAAATGATATAGTAGTGTTAAGAAAAATATTGGAGGAAATAATTATGTTTGCATCAAAAAGTGAAAGAAAAGTACGTTATTCAATTCGTAAATTTAGTATTGGAGTAGCTAGTGTAGTAGTTGCTAGTCTGTTCTTAGGAGGAGTAGTCCATGCAGAAGTGGTTGGTGGTGGGAATAACCCCATGGTTACATCTAGTGGGCAAGATAGGTTGAAGGAATACAAGCAGCAGTTGATAAAAGAGTTGGAAGATACGGATTTATCTAGTGATAGAAAAGCTGACTATAGAAAACAAATTGAAGATGGGAAGGACTATTCAACATTAGCGAGCGTACAAAATCAATTTTATGATGAGGCTCGGACAATACGTGAGACTAAACGTAATGAGGCAGTTGTTCAAGCTAAGTTACTTCTATCTAAATATATGGAACATCGCTTAGACGAACTTACAAAATTGGAAAAACAAGATAATTCTAAAATCGGGGAGATAGTAGAGGGTGTTAAAAGTATTGTCCGAAAGTATCAAAGTATGTTTGATGAAGCTTATGATGAGGCAGAAGTGGAACAGATGAGACAAAAAGGACAAAGTGAGCTAGATAAGTTGGTAGAGGACTTTAAGAATAGTTTATCAAATCAACAAAGTGAACCATCAGGAAATTCTAATTCTTCTAATGGTAGAGGTGATACGACTAAGCCTGCGAATCAAGGATTAGATTCTGATTCACCTTCTGGAAAAGAACATAATAATCCAACTCCACCAAAAGTAGAAAATCAAGGAGGAAATATAGTTTCTACTGAAAAAACTACGGAGACAAATCTTAAAGAAGCTAAAGAAACAGCTAAAACAACTTTGGATAATTATAGAAAAAGTCGTTTAACAAAATTAAATCCAGCTGCTTTTTGGTTTGGAGACCTCTTGTTGGCGTCTCAAAAGACTTTATCCGAATATAGTACGCAATTTGAGAGTGCTTCGAGTAAAGAAGAAGTGGAAGCTCTGATAGAAAAATCTAAACAGGCAATTGATGAACTGATAGCTACTCATCAAAATAGAGAAATCAGCTTAGAGCGAGATAAGGCAAAGGCTGCAGTTACTAAACATCTAACAGGCTTATTGGATGACATCAAGAAAAATTTAGAAAAAGAGCAACATATCAATACTGTAGAGCTAATTAAAAAGCTAAAAGATATTGAAAAAACGTATTTGCATAAATTAGATGACTCAACCCAAAAAGCCCAACTACAGAATCTGGTTACAGAAAGTCAATCAAAACTAGATGAAGCTTTGTCTAACTTTAAAAAGGGCTTATCTTCTTCGTCAAATTCAGGATCTTCCACTAAACCAGAAACTCCAGAAAAACCAGAGCAACCTACTCCAAGCAAACCTGCGGAAAAAGAGCAGACCCCATCAGGATCCACTGCAGGAAGTCACTCCGGTTCCACTAGCTCTTCAGGAGGTTCTAGTGCTTCCACTAAACCAAAATCTCCAGAAAAACCAGAGCAACCTGCTCCAAGCAAACCTGCTGAAAAGGAGCAGAATCCATCAGGTTCAACCACAGGAAGTCACTCCGGTTCCACTAGCTCTTCAGGAAGTTCAAGTGCTTCCACTAAACCAAAATCTCCAGAAAAAGAGCAAGAAGTAGAACCATCTACCCCAAGTAAACCATCAGGAAACGAGACAAATTCTTCATCTCCTACCAGATCTAACAGTCTTTCTCCTACTCTCTCATCTCAACCGACATCTACTGTCCAAAAGGTATTTACAACTCAAAATGGGAATGCCAAGATTACTGTTATGTTTGAAACTGCTACAGAAGCAGACTCTGTCAATCTTAAAGAGGTAACAACAAAAGAAATGATTGATAATGTTACCCGTCAAACAGGGCAAGGCACAGTGCGCATATTTGATATTTCCCTTTCAAAAGATGGAAAAGAAACCCATGTGAAGGGAGAAAGAGTAGTTCGTCTTGCAATTGGTAATATTGATTCTGAGATTCAAGTTTACCATGTGAAGGAAAATGGAGAATTGGAGTTGCTCCCATCAACAGTTGAAAATGGGCAAGTCGTTTTCAAAACGAGTCATTTCAGCTTGTTTGCGATTAAAATGCTTCCTAAAAAACAAATGGTTGCCGAGCCAGAGGCAAATAGGGAAGGAAAAACTCAATCTGATGATAAGGAAATGGTTCTTCTTGCTGATAAAGCAAATCAAATGAGTGAAAATCGTTCAAATTCAGATAAAAAAGATAAGCAAGCGCTCCCATCAACTGGAACAATGTCAACGTTGCTTATGGAATTCTTAGGTCTTATATCTCTAGTAGGTGTTTATCTATTAAAAGGAAAAAAGACGGAGAATGACTAATTTCATATAGACATTACTTGCCTGTATAAATCCAAGAAAAACCCGTAACCTTTAAGAGAGTTACGGGTTTTGGTCTATTAAGCCTTATCCAACTGCAAGAGAGCCTCAATCTCTGCTAGGGTGCTAGCTTGGGAAATGGCTCCACGGAGTTTGGCAGCGCCAGATGTTCCACGGAGGTAGTGAGGAGCGAGGCCACGGAATTCACGAACTGCTACGTTTTCCCCTTTGAGGTTAATCAAGCGTTTCAAGTGTTCGTAGGCGATTTTCATCTTGTCTTCAAAGGTCAAATCAGGTAGAATTTCTCCTGTTTCAAAGTAGTGGTTGATTTGATTGAAGAGGTAAGGATTTCCCATGGCAGCTCGGCCAATCATGACTGCGTCAGCACCGACTTCTTCGATACGCTGTTTGGCTTCTTGAACCGTACGGATGTCACCATTGGCGATGAATGGAATCTTGGTCAGAGCTTGAGCGACCTTGTGAAGGGTCTCAAGGTCTGCGTGACCTGTATACATTTGCTCACGGGTACGACCATGCATGGCGAGGGCAGAAACACCTGCAGCTTCAGCAGCGAGGGCATTTTCGACTGCAAGAGACGGGTCAGCCCAGCCTGTACGCATTTTGACAGTAAGGGGGATATCAAGGACAGACTGGACCTTGTTGATGATAGAGTAAATCTTATCTGGATCCTTGAGCCACATAGCGCCAGCTTCGTTCTTCACTATTTTGTTAACTGGGCAGCCCATGTTGATATCGACGATATCGGTTTTGGTGTTTTCTTGGATGAATTCTGCTGCGCGTGCTAGGCTGTCTTCATCACTACCAAATAATTGGATAGAGACAGGGTTTTCGCCTTCGTCGATATGAAGCATGTGCAGGGTTTTTTCGTTGTTGTATTGGATGCCCTTGTCAGAGACCATTTCCATTACAACGAGTCCAGCTCCGAGCTCTTTTGCGATGGTACGAAAGGCTGAGTTGGTGACACCTGCCATAGGTGCTAAAACGGTACGATTGGGAATCTCAACATTGCCAATCATAAAAGGTGTATTAAGATTTGTCACGAATGAGTTCCTCCAGGTCATTTTCATCAAAGTTGTAAGTTGTTTGGCAGAATTGACAAGTGATTTCTGCTCCGTGGTCTTCCTCTTTCATTTCCTGTAAGTCTGAGCTCGGAAGGCTGGCAAGAGCGTTCATAAAGCGTTCATGGCTACAGTCACATTGGAAACGGATTTCTTCTTCAGAAAGACGCTTGTAGGCCTCGTCACCGTAGATTGCCTTGAGGAGGGCTTCGATATGGTCGTCGCTTTCCAAAAGGGTTGAGATAGCTGGCATTTCTTGGATGCGTTTTTCAAAGCGAGCAATCTCTTCTTCCTTGGCTCCCGGCAAGACTTGAACTAGGAAACCACCTGCAACCTTAACCTTGTCTTCCTCGTCTAAAAGGACATTGAGGCCGACTGCTGAAGGTGTTTGTTGGCTTTCAGTCAAGTAAAAGGCAAGGTCTTCACCAATTTCTCCAGAGATAAGGGGAGTCATAGAGTTGTAAGGATTTCCAGTACCGTAGTCTGTGATAACGAGGAATTGACCATTTCCAACAAAAGGTCCGACTAGAACTTCACCAGTTGCAGTCTTTTTGATGTCAACACCAGGATTTTGAACGTAGCCTTTGACGTTCCCCTTGGTATCAGCGACGGTGATGATAGCACCTAGAGAGCTAGATCCCAGCACCTTAACTGTAAGTTTGGTATTTCCTTTTTCATTGGCTGCGAGAATCTGGCTAGCGATAAGAGTTCGACCAAGCGCTACAGTTGAGCTAGCTTGGGTTTGGTGTTTTTCTTGAGCAGTGCGGACGGTTTCTGTGCTGTCAAGGACAAAAGCACGAAAGGCTCCGCTTTCTGATATTGTTTTAATAATTTTATCCATAGCTACTATTTTAGCATAAAAATGCCCAAAGGGGGAGCCGTGTGTTTGCTGATTTTTAGGATAATGAACCAGGAAATCAGCATGAAAATAAAAAGAGAAACAGATTATTTCAGCATTTGTAAGATTTATGCTATGCTTAAGGTAGAAAATGAAAGGGGTAACAAATGTATTTAGGAGATTTGATGGAAAAGGCCGAATCTGGCCAATTTTCAATCCTTTCCTTTCTATTACAAGAGTCTCAGACGACTGTCAAGGCTGTGATGGAGGAAACAGGATTTTCAAAAGCAACTCTAACCAAATATGTCACCCTGCTTAATGACAAGGCTTTGGATAGTGGCTTAGAGCTGACTATTCACTTAGAAGATGAAAATCTGCGTCTGTCAATCGGTGCAGCTACCAAGGGGAGAGACATCCGGAGCTCGTTTTTGGAGAATGCGGTTAAATATCAGATTCTAGTTTATCTTCTTTACCACCAACAGTTTTTAGCCCATCAGTTGGCTCAAGAATTGATGATTAGTGAGGCTACGCTTGGTCGCCACTTAGCTAGTTTAAATCAGATTTTGTCAGAATTTGACTTATCCATCCAAAATGGACGTTGGCGAGGCCCAGAACATCAGATTCGCTATTTCTATTTCTGTCTTTTCCGCAAGGTCTGGTCCAGTCAGGAGTGGGAAGGTCACATGCAGAAACCAGAGAGAAAACAGGAGATTGCCAGTTTAGAAGAAATCTGCGGTGCAAGTTTGTCTTCGGGGCAGAAATTGGACTTGGTTTTGTGGAGTCACATCAGTCAACAACGTCTTCGGGTCAACGCCTGTCAGTTTCAAGTGATAGAAGAAAAAATGCGAGGGTACTTTGACAATATTTTCTACCTTCGTTTGCATCGAAAGGCTCCGTCCTTTTTCGCTGGACAACACCTTCCTCTAGGAACTGAGGATGGGGAGATGATGATTTTCTTCTCTTTCCTCCTATCCCATCGCATTCTTCCTCTTCATACAATGGAATATATCCTTGGTTTTGGAGGGCAGTTGGCAGATTTACTGACGCAATTGATTCAAGAAATGAAGAAAGAGGAGTTGCTGGGCGGTTATACAGAGGACCATGTCACCTATGAACTCAGTCAGCTTTGTGCTCAAGTCTATCTCTATAAGGGCTATATTTTACAGGATCGCTACAAGTACCAGTTAGAGAATCGCCATCCTTATTTGTTGATGGAACATGATTTTAGGGGAACGGCAGAGGAGATTTTTCATGCTCTACCTGCCTTTCATCAGGGGACGGACTTAGATAAGAAAATTCTCTGGGAATGGCTCCAGTTGATCGAATATATGGCTGAAAATGGTGGTCAACATATGCGGATTGGTCTGGATTTGACATCTGGTTTTCTTGTCTTTTCAAGGATGGCAGCCATTTTGAAACGGTATTTGGAATACAATCGTTTTATTACCATTGAAGCCTATGACCCTAGTCGCCATTATGATTTGCTGGTTACCAATAACCCTATTCATAAGAAGGAACAGACACCAGTCTATTATTTAAAAAACGACTTGGATATGGAAGATTTGGCAGGGATTCGTCAGTTATTATTTACCTAAAAGGCTTGGTTAACCCAGGCCTTTTTTGTGAAATTCACACAATCTCCTCACATTTTTTAAAAAATTAAAAAAAGTTGATAAACAAGAAAGCGCTTTATTTTGTATACTAGTAAGTGTAAAGAGGAAACACCTCAAGATCTTTATCAGGAGGACAGCACATGTCACAAGAAAAATACATTATGGCTATTGACCAGGGAACTACAAGTTCTCGTGCCATCATTTTTAATAAAAAAGGAGAAAAGGTCAGCTCTAGCCAAAAAGAGTTTACTCAGATTTTCCCTCAGGCAGGTTGGGTTGAGCACAATGCCAATGAAATTTGGAACTCAGTCCAGTCAGTTATTGCGGGTGCTTTCATCGAAAGCGGTGTCAAGCCAAATCAAATCGAAGCAATCGGGATTACCAACCAACGTGAAACAACTGTCGTCTGGGATAAGAAAACAGGACTTCCTATCTACAATGCTATCGTTTGGCAGTCACGCCAGACAGCACCTTTGGCTGAACAACTAAAAAGCCAAGGTTATGTGGAAAAATTCCATGAAAAGACTGGTTTGATTATTGATGCTTACTTCTCTGCTACCAAGGTTCGTTGGATTTTGGACCATGTAGAGGGCGCTCAAGAGCGAGCAGAAAAAGGGGAATTGCTCTTTGGTACCATTGATACTTGGTTGGTTTGGAAATTGACTGACGGTGCGGCTCACGTGACGGACTACTCAAATGCAGCTCGTACCATGCTTTATAACATTAAAGAACTCAAATGGGATGATGAGATTTTGGAAATCCTCAACATTCCTAAGGCTATGCTTCCAGAAGTTCGTTCTAACTCTGAAATTTACGGTAAGACAGCGCCATTCCATTTCTACGGCGGACAAGTGCCAATCTCAGGTATGGCTGGTGACCAACAAGCAGCCCTCTTTGGACAGTTAGCCTTTGAACCAGGTATGGTCAAGAATACTTATGGAACAGGTTCTTTCATCATCATGAATACTGGGGAAGAAATGCAGTTGTCTGAAAACAACCTCTTGACAACCATTGGTTACGGTATCAATGGCAAGGTTTACTATGCCTTGGAAGGTTCTATCTTCATCGCAGGAAGTGCCATTCAGTGGCTTCGTGACGGTCTTCGCATGGTTGAAAATTCACCAGAATCTGAAAAATACGCTCGTGATTCTCACAATGATGATGAAGTTTATGTCGTTCCAGCCTTTACAGGTCTAGGCGCTCCATACTGGAACCAAAACGCTCGAGGTTCTGTCTTTGGTTTGACTCGTGGAACAAGTAAAGAAGACTTTATCAAGGCGACTTTGCAATCTATTGCTTATCAAGTGCGTGACATCATCGACACCATGCAAGTGGATGCGCAGACAGCTATCCAAGTCTTGAAAGTAGACGGTGGTGCAGCTATGAACAATTTCCTCATGCAGTTCCAAGCTGATATTTTGGGAATTGACATCGCACGCGCCAAAAACTTGGAAACAACAGCTCTAGGAGCAGCCTTCCTAGCTGGTTTGTCAGTAGGTTACTGGAAAGACTTGGATGAGTTGAAACTCTTGAACGAGACAGGAGAACTCTTTGAGCCATCTATGAACGAATCTCGCAAGGAACAACTCTACAAGGGCTGGAAGAAGGCCGTAAAAGCAACCCAAGTCTTTGCGGAAGTAGACGACTAATACTGGCAGAATAAAGCGATTTATTTAGAAAGTGTGTAAATATGGAATTTTCAAAGAAAACACGTGAATTATCAATTAAAAAAATGCAGGAACGCACCCTGGACCTCTTGATTATCGGTGGAGGAATCACAGGGGCTGGTGTAGCCTTGCAGGCGGCAGCCAGTGGTCTTGATACTGGTTTGATTGAAATGCAGGATTTCGCAGAAGGAACATCCAGCCGTTCAACAAAATTGGTTCACGGAGGTCTTCGTTACCTCAAGCAATTTGACGTAGAAGTAGTGTCAGATACGGTTTCAGAACGTGCAGTAGTACAACAAATTGCTCCACACATTCCAAAACCAGACCCAATGCTCTTGCCCGTTTACGATGAGGATGGAGCGACCTTTAGCCTCTTCCGTCTCAAAGTAGCCATGGACTTGTACGACCTTTTGGCAGGAGTTAACAACACACCAGCTGCTAACAAAGTTTTGAGCAAGGATCAAGTCTTGGAACGCCAACCAAACTTGAAGAAAGAAGGTTTGGTAGGAGGTGGGGTTTACCTTGACTTCCGTAACAACGATGCGCGTCTCGTGATTGAAAATATCAAACGTGCCAACCAAGACGGTGCCCTCATTGCCAACCACGTGAAGGCAGAAGGCTTCCTCTTTGACGAAAACGGCAAGATTACAGGTGTTGTAGCTCGTGATTTGTTGACAGACCAAGTCTTTGAAATCAAGGCTCGTCTGGTTATCAACACTACAGGTCCTTGGAGCGATAAGGTGCGCAATTTGTCTAATCAGGGAACCCAATTCTCACAAATGCGTCCAACTAAGGGAGTTCACTTGGTAGTGGATTCAAGCAAAATCAAGGTTTCACAGCCAATTTACTTTGATACAGGTTTGGGTGATGGCCGTATGGTCTTTGTTCTCCCGCGTGAAAACAAGACTTACTTTGGTACAACTGATACAGACTACACAGGTGATTTGGAACATCCGAAAGTGACTCAGGAAGATGTAGATTATCTACTTGGCATTGTCAACAACCGCTTCCCAGAAGCGAATATTACAGTTGCTGACATTGAAAGTAGCTGGGCAGGTCTTCGTCCATTGATCGCAGGCAATAGCGCTTCTGACTACAATGGAGGGAATAACGGAACTATCAGTGATGAAAGCTTTAACAACTTGATCGCGACTGTTGAGTCTTACCTCTCTAAAGAAAAAACTCGTGAAGACGTCGAGGCTGCTGTCAGCAAGCTTGAAAGCAGTACCTCTGAGAAACATTTGGACCCATCTGCAGTTTCTCGTGGTTCTAGCTTGGACCGAGATGATAATGGGCTCTTGACTCTTGCTGGTGGTAAAATCACAGACTACCGTAAGATGGCTGAAGGAGCTATGGAGCGCGTGGTTGACATCCTCAAAGCAGAATTTGACCGCAGCTTTAAACTCATCAACTCTAAGACATACCCTGTTTCAGGTGGGGAATTGAACCCAGCAAATGTGGACTCAGAAATCGAAGCCTTTGCGCAACTTGGAGTATCACGTGGCTTGGATAGTAAGGAAGCTCATTACCTAGCAAATCTTTACGGTTCAAATGCACCGAAAGTTTTTGCCCTTGCTCACAGTTTGGAACAAGCGCCAGGACTCAGCTTGGCAGACACCTTGTCACTTCACTATGCAATGCGCAATGAGTTGGCTCTGAGCCCAGTTGACTTCCTTCTTCGTCGTACCAACCACATGCTCTTTATGCGTGATAGTTTGGATAGCATCGTTGAGCCAGTTTTGGATGAAATGGGACGATTCTATGACTGGTCAGAAGAAGAAAAAGCAGCTTACCGTGCTGATGTCGAAGCGGCACTCGCTAACAACGATTTAGCAGAATTAAAAAATTAAGAAAAAATAAAAAAAATAAAAAAAATAAAAGAGGTGGAGGGTAGGACTCCTTGTCGCCCGCCCCTTCTTTTTAATGGAGACAGAAAGATGACGAATGAATTATTTGGAGAATTTTTGGGGACTTTAATCCTGATTCTTCTAGGAAATGGTGTTGTAGCAGGTGTAGTTCTTCCTAAAACCAAGAGCAATAGCTCAGGTTGGATTGTGATTACTATGGGTTGGGGGATTGCGGTTGCAGTTGCAGTTTTTGTATCTGGCAAGCTCAGTCCAGCTCATTTAAACCCAGCTGTGACCATTGGTGTGGCCTTAAAAGGTGGTTTGCCTTGGGCTTCCGTTTTTCCATACATCCTAGCTCAGTTCGCAGGGGCTATGCTTGGTCAGATTTTGGTTTGGTTGCAATTCAAACCTCACTATGAGGCAGAAGAAAATGCAGGAAATATCCTGGCAACCTTCAGTACTGGACCAGCCATCAAGGATACTGTATCAAACTTGATTAGCGAAATCCTTGGAACCTTTGTTTTGGTGTTGACAATCTTTGCTTTGGGGCTTTATGATTTTCAGGCAGGTATCGGAACCTTCGCAGTTGGAACCTTGATTGTCGGTATTGGTCTATCACTAGGTGGGACAACAGGCTATGCCTTGAACCCTGCACGTGACCTTGGACCTCGTATCATGCACAGTATCCTTCCAATTTCAAACAAGGGAGACGGAGACTGGTCTTACGCTTGGATTCCTGTTGTGGGACCTGTTATCGGTGCAGCCTTGGCCGTTCTCGTATTCTCACTTTTCTAATCTGGAAAACAACTATGTTGATAGAGCTTGAGATGGAAATCTCAGGCTTTTTTCTTTTAAAATATACATAGAAAACCGCATAATCCTTAAAATAAGCTGAAATCTATTGAAAACATACGGTAAACAATTGAAAAAATACTATATAAAGTGGTACAATGGTAGAAAAATAAGCTAGTAAGAATCACTCTTATTTTAGCGAAAAATTACAGAAATGAATGGTTTTTCTTGATGAAACAGAGAAAAGAATTGTACCTTTTTCTTGGTCGGACAGCCTTGTATTTTCTTATCTTTCTAGGGCTGCTTTACTTCTTTAGCTATCTTGGTCAGGGTCAAGGAAGCTTTATCTATAATGAATTTTAACTTGAAGGAGAATTCCTATTGTGTCAAATAAACCAATAGTAGATATGATTGAAACCATTGAGCATTTTGCTCAGATACAGCCTAGCTATCCTGTTTATAATGTTTTGGGGCAGGAACACACTTATGGCGATTTAAAGGCTGATTCGGATAGTTTGGCTACAGCCATTGACCAACTAGGCTTGCTTGAAAAGTCTCCTGTGGTTGTTTTTGGTGGCCAAGAATATGAAATGTTGGCAACTTTTGTAGCGCTGACTAAGTCAGGTCATGCCTACATTCCCATTGATAGCCATTCGGCCTTGGAGCGAGTTTCGGCTATTTTAGAAGTAGCGGAGCCAAGTTTGATTATTGCCATTTCAGACTTTCCTTTGGAGCAGGTTTCTACACCGATGATGACTCTAGCTCAGGTTCAAGAAGCCTTTGCTCAAGGGACTAGCTATGAGATCACGCATCCAGTCAAGGGCGATGATAATTACTACATTATCTTTACTTCTGGTACGACTGGTAAGCCAAAGGGAGTGCAGATTTCCCATGATAACCTCCTCAGCTTTACCAACTGGATGATTACGGATAAGGAATTTGCGACGCCAAGTCGTCCGCAAATGCTGGCTCAACCACCTTATTCATTTGACCTGTCTGTCATGTACTGGGCACCGACCTTGGCACTTGGTGGGACGCTTTTTGCTCTTCCATCTGCCATTACTCAGGACTTTAAGCAACTCTTTGCGACTATCTTTTCATTGCCAATCGCTATCTGGACATCAACCCCTTCTTTTGCAGATATGGCCATGTTGTCTGAAGCCTTCAACAGTGAGAAAATGCCTGGAATCACGCATTTCTACTTTGATGGTGAAGAATTGACGGTCAAAACGGCTCAAAAACTGCGTGAGCGTTTCCCGAATGCCCGTATTATCAATGCTTACGGTCCAACAGAAGCGACAGTAGCCTTGTCAGCTGTTGCTGTGACAGACGAGATGTTGGCGACTCTCAAACGCCTACCAATCGGCTATACCAAGGCTGATTCTCCAACCTTTATCATTGACGAGGAAGGAAATAAACTGCCAAATGGCGAACAGGGAGAAATCATTGTGTCAGGACCAGCTGTTTCAAAAGGTTATATGAACAATCCTGAAAAAACGGCAGAAGCCTTCTTTGAGTTTGAAGGTCTGCCAGCCTACCATACAGGCGATGTGGGAACCATGACAGATGAGGGCTTGCTTCTCTACGGCGGACGAATGGACTTCCAGATTAAGTTCAACGGTTACCGCATTGAGTTAGAAGATGTCTCTCAAAACCTCAACAAGTCTCGCTTTATCGATTCTGCTGTCGCTGTCCCACGTTATAATAAAGACCACAAGGTGCAAAATCTATTGGCCTATGTCATTTTAAAAGATGGTGTGCGTGAGCAGTTTGAGCGTGATATCGATATTACCAAGGCCATTAAGGAAGATTTGACAGACATCATGATGTCCTACATGATGCCGTCTAAATTCCTTTATCAAGACAGTTTGCCACTGACTCCAAATGGAAAGATTGACATTAAAGGATTGATTAACGAGGTGAATAAGAGATGATGGAGTTCTTTCAACAGCTTCCTCATTTAGAGCCATACGGCAATCCTCAGTATTTTGTCTATGTGATTGCTGCAACCTTGCCCATCTTTATCGGTCTCTTTTTCAAGAAACGCTTTGCCTGGTACGAAGTGCTGGTAAGTCTCTTCTTTATTGTCACCATGTTGGTAGGTGGGAAGACCAATCAGTTGGCTGCCTTGGGTATTTACCTTTGCTGGGAAATATTGCTCCTGCTTTTCTACAAGCATTATCGAAAAAGCAAGGATGGCAAGTGGGTCTTCTACTTAGTTAGTTTTCTGTCCCTCCTTCCGATTATCTTTGTCAAGGTGCAGCCAGCTATCAATGGAACGCAGTCTTTGCTTGGATTTTTGGGAATTTCTTACCTGACATTTCGTTCGGTTGGGATTATCATCGAGCTGAGAGATGGAGTGATTAAGGATTTTACCCTCTGGGAATTCCTTCGTTTCCTTCTCTTCATGCCGACCTTTTCAAGTGGTCCAATCGATCGCTTTAAGCGATTTAATGAAAATTATCAGACCATTCCTGAGCGAGATGAGTTGATGGATATGCTGGATGAATCTGTTCGCTATATCATGTGGGGCTTTTTGTACAAGTTTATCCTAGCTCATGTTTTAGGAGAGACCTTACTCCCTCCTTTGAAGAATTTAGCCTTGCAGTCAGGTGGCTTCTTTAACCCCTATGCCTTGGCAGTCATGTATACCTTTGGTCTGGAACTTTTCTTTGACTTTGCAGGTTATTCTATGTTTGCCTTAGCCATTTCAAATTTGATGGGAATCCGTAGCCCTATCAACTTTAACAAGCCCTTTTTATCAAGGGATTTGAAGGAGTTTTGGAATCGCTGGCACATGAGCCTTTCTTTCTGGTTCCGTGACTTTGTCTTTATGCGAATGGTCATGGTGTTGACCAGAAAGAAGGTCTTTAAAAATCGCAATGTAACCTCAAGTGTGGCCTACATTGTAAATATGCTGATTATGGGATTTTGGCATGGAGTGACCTGGTACTATATCGCCTATGGACTCTTTCATGGATTAGGCTTGGTCATCAATGACGCTTGGGTTCGCAAGAAAAAAACGCTCAATAAGGAGCGGAAAAAAGCAGGGAAAGCTGCTCTGCCTGAGAATCGCTGGATTCAGTTGCTTGGCATGGTTGTCACCTTCCATGTCGTCATGCTGTCATTCTTAATCTTTTCTGGATTTTTGAATGATCTATGGTTTAAAAAATAAAGGAAATAAAATATGGATATCAAATCAGAAGTTATCAAAATTATTGATGAGTTGTTTATGGAAGATGTTTCTGACATGATGGATGAAGATCTTTTTGACGCAGGTGTCTTGGATAGTATGGGAACGGTTGAGTTGATTGTGGAGATTGAAAACCGTTTTGACATTCGTGTCCCTGTAACAGAGTTTGGTCGCGACGACTGGAATACAGCTAATAAAATCATAGCTGGTATTGTGGAGCTACAAAATGCTTAAACGCTTATGGATGATCTTCGGACCGGTCTTGATAGCTGGTTTGTTGGTTTTTCTGCTCATTTTCTTTTATCCTACTGAGATGCGTCATAATCTAGGAGCTGAAAAGCGTTCAGCAGTGGCTACTACTATCGATAGTTTTAAGGAGCGAAGTCAAAAGGTCAGAGCACTATCTGATCCGAACATACGTTTTGTTCCCTTCTTTGGCTCTAGTGAATGGCTTCGTTTTGACGGTGCTCATCCTGCAGTCTTGGCTGAGAAGTATAATCGCTCCTACCGTCCGTATCTTTTAGGACAGAGGGGAGCTGCATCGCTTAACCAGTATTTTGGAATGCAACAGATGTTGCCACAGCTAGAGAATAAACAAGTTGTGTATGTTATCTCACCCCAGTGGTTCAGTAAATATGGTTATGAGCCAGCAGCTTTTCAGCAGTATTTTAATGGAGACCAGTTGACCAGTTTTCTGGAACATCAATCTGGAGATCAGGCTAGCCAATATGCGGCGACTCGCTTACTACAGCAGTTTCCTAACGTAGCTATGAAGGATTTGGTTCAGAAGTTGGCAAGTAAAGAAGAATTGTCGACGGCAGACAATGAAATGATTGAATTATTGGCTCGGTTTAATGAACGCCAAGCTTCCTTTTTTGGGCAGTTTTCAGTTAGAGGCTATGTCAATTATGATAAGCATGTAGTTAAGTATTTAAAGACCTTGCCAGACCAGTTTTCTTATCAAGCTATAGAAGATGTCGTTAAAGCAGATGCTGAAAAGAATACTTCCAATAATGATCTGGGAATGGAAAATTATTTCTATAATACGCAGATTAAGAAGGATCTGAAGAAATTAAAGGACTCTCAGAAAAGCTTTACCTATCTCAAGTCGCCAGAGTATAATGACTTGCAGTTGGTTTTAACACAGTTTTCTAAATCTAGGGTAAACCCGATTTTTATCATTCCACCTGTTAATAAAAAATGGATGGACTACGCTGGTTTACGAGAGGATATGTACCAACAAACGGTGCAGAAGATTCGCTACCAATTAGAAAGTCAAGGTTTTACCAATATAGCAGATTTTTCTAAGGACGGCGGGGAGCCTTTCTTTATGAAGGACACCATTCACCTTGGTTGGTTAGGTTGGTTGGCATTTGATAAGGCCGTTGATCCCTTCCTATCCAATCCCACCCCAGCTCCGACGTACCATCTGAATGAGCGCTTTTTCAGTAAAGACTGGGCGACTTATGATGGAGATGTCAAGGCATTTCAATAGATAATAGTATAGAAGAGTTCAAGGATGAAACTAGTTTTCACGTTTTTTCTTGACTCTTTTTTTGGTTGTGATATAATTAACCAGTAAATAATTTTTCAAAGAATAGTATTTTTCTTTTAAAAAAGAGAAGTCTAAAAGGAAAGGAGTCAGATATGAGACAGCTAGCGAAGGATATCGATGCTTTTTTGAATGAGGTGATTTTACAGGCAGAAAACCAACATGAAATCCTAATAGGTCATTGTACTAGCGAGGTAGCTCTGACCAATACCCAGGAGCATATCCTCATGCTCTTGTCGGAGGAATCTTTAACAAATTCAGAGTTGGCTCGTCGTCTCAATGTCAGTCAGGCGGCAGTTACCAAGGCCATTAAGTCTTTGGTCAAGGAAGGGATGTTGGAAACATCTAAAGATCCTAAGGATGCGCGTGTGATTTTTTATCAGTTGACTGATTTGGCTCGTCCAATCGCTGAGGAGCACCATCATCACCATGAGCATACACTTTTAACCTATGAACAAGTGGCGACTCAGTTTACTCCAAATGAACAAAAAGTGATCCAGCGGTTTTTGACTGCTTTAGTAGGAGAAATCAAATAATGAGATATATTACGGTAGAGGATTTATCCTTCTATTATGATAAGGAGCCCGTTCTTGAACATATCAATTATAGTGTTGATAGTGGGGAATTTGTTACCTTGACAGGGGAAAATGGGGCGGCTAAGACGACACTCATCAAGGCCAGTCTTGGAATCCTCCAGCCACGCATTGGAAAGGTGACCATTTCAAAGACAAATACGCAGGGTAAGAAATTGAGAATAGCTTACCTTCCTCAACAGATTGCCAGTTTTAACGCTGGTTTTCCAAGTACGGTTTATGAATTTGTCAAGTCGGGTCGCTATCCGCGAAAAGGCTGGTTCCGTCGTTTGAATGCTCATGATGAGGAGCATATCAAGGCTAGTTTGGACTCAGTTGGTATGTGGGAACACCGAGACAAACGCTTGGGGTCTCTCTCTGGGGGACAAAAGCAGCGAGCGGTGATCGCTCGTATGTTTGCTTCGGACCCAGATGTGTTTATCCTAGATGAGCCGACAACGGGGATGGATGCAGGAAGTAAAAATGAATTTTACGAACTTATGCACCACAGCGCCCATCATCATGGCAAGGCTGTTTTGATGATTACCCATGACCCTGAAGAAGTTAAGGATTATGCGGACCGCAATATTCATCTAGTCCGTAACCAAGACTCGCCATGGCGTTGTTTCAACGTTCATGAGAATGATCAGGAGGTGGGCCATGCTTAGTTTGTTATCTTATGACTTTATGCAACGTGCCTTTCTGGCTGTTATTGCCATGAGTCTTTTCTCGCCAGTTCTTGGAACCTTCCTTATCTTGCGCCGTCAGAGTTTGATGAGTGATACTCTTAGCCACGTCTCGCTTTCAGGTGTAGCCTTTGGGTTGGTTTTGGGGATTTCTCCGACAGTTTCTACGATTGCCATTGTCTTGATTGCGGCGGTCTTTCTGGAGTATCTCCGTACGGTTTACAAGAGCTTTATGGAAATCGGGACGGCTATCCTTATGTCAACAGGTCTGGCTGTTTCTCTGATTGTCATGAGCAAGGGAAAAAGTTCTAGTTCTATGAGTTTGGACCAGTACCTTTTTGGTTCAATCGTGACTATCAGCGAAGAGCAGGTTATTTCCCTCTTTGTCATTGCGGCGGTTGTTTTGATTTTGACCTTCCTCTTCCTTCGTCCAATGTATATCCTGACCTTTGATGAGGATACGGCCTTTGTGGATGGCTTGCCCGTTCGTACCATGTCCATTCTTTTTAACATGGTGACGGGGGTGGCCATTGCCCTTATGATTCCAGCTGCGGGAGCTCTTCTGGTATCGACCATTATGGTCTTACCAGCTAGTATTGCCCTGCGTCTGGGGAAAAATTTTAAATCGGTTATGCTACTTGCTAGTGCTATTGGCTTTTTGGGAATGGTGGCAGGACTCTACATTTCCTACTATGCAGAAACACCTGCAAGTGCAAGTATTACTATTATTTTTGTAACTGTTTTCTTGCTAATTAGTTTAGTAAGACGTTTTATCAAATAGGAGACTAAGATGAAAAAAATTAGCTTATTACTAGCCAGTCTATGTGCCTTGTTTTTAGTGGCTTGTTCCAATCAAAAGCAGGCAGATGGCAAACTAAATATCGTGACAACCTTTTACCCTGTCTATGAATTTACCAAGCAAGTTGCAGGAGATACTGCTAATGTAGAACTCCTAATCGGTGCTGGTACAGAACCCCATGAATACGAACCATCTGCCAAGGCAGTTGCCAAAATCCAAGACGCAGACACCTTCGTTTATGAAAATGAAAACATGGAAACTTGGGTTCCTAAATTGCTAGATACCTTGGATAAGAAAAAGGTCAAAACCATCAAGGCGACAGGCGATATGTTGCTCTTGCCAGGTGGTGAGGAAGAAGAGGGAGACCATGACCATGGAGAAGAAGGCCATCACCATGAGTTTGACCCCCATGTTTGGTTATCACCAGTTCGTGCCATTAAACTTGTAGAGCACATCCGTGACAGCTTGTCAGCAGATTATCCTGATAAAAAAGAGACCTTTGAGAAGAATGCGGCTGCCTATATCGAAAAATTGCAAGCCTTGGATAAGGCTTATGCAGAAGGCTTATCCAAAGCCAAACAAAAGAGCTTTGTAACGCAACACGCAGCCTTTAAATATCTCGCCTTGGACTATGGACTCAAACAAGTCGCAATCTCAGGCCTTTCTCCAGATGCCGAGCCATCAGCTGCTCGTTTGGCAGAATTGACAGAGTATGTCAAGAAAAATAAAATCGCCTATATCTACTTTGAAGAAAATGCCTCACAAGCCCTTGCTAACACACTTTCAAAAGAGGCAGGTGTCAAAACAGATGTCCTCAATCCTTTAGAAAGTCTGACAGAAGAAGATACCAAGGCTGGAGAAAATTACATCTCTATCATGGAGAAAAACCTCAAGGCTCTAAAACAAACAACAGACCAAGAAGGTCCAGCTATCGAACCTGAAAAGGCAGAGGATACGAAGACAGTTCAAAATGGTTACTTTGAGGATGCAGATGTCAAGGATCGTACCTTGAGTGACTATGCAGGTAACTGGCAATCAGTTTATCCTTTCCTTGAAGATGGAACTTTTGATCAGATCTTTGACTACAAGGCTAAGTTGACTGGTAAGATGACTCAGGCTGAGTACAAGGCCTACTATACAAAAGGCTATCAGACAGATGTGACTAAGATTAATATCACTGATAACACTATGGAATTTGTTCAAGGTGGACAAAGTAAGAAATTCACCTACAAGTATGTTGGTAAGAAAATCTTAACTTACAAGAAAGGCAATCGTGGCGTGCGCTTCCTCTTTGAAGCCACAGATGCAGACGCTGGACAATTCAAGTATGTTCAGTTTAGTGACCACAATATCGCCCCAGTTAAGGCAGAACATTTCCATATCTTCTTTGGAGGCACAAGCCAAGAAGCCCTCTTTGAAGAAATGGATAACTGGCCAACCTACTACCCAGATAACCTATCTGGACAAGAAATCGCCCAAGAAATGTTGGCGCATTGATGAGAAATCGACTAGTTCATAGGAGCTAGTCGGTTTTTGGGTACTAGATGGCTAACTTCATTATAGATCTTTCAGAACTTTAAACAATAAATAAAACTCTTGAAATCTTAGCGCTTGTGTGTTAGAATAATTTTATCGGGTAAGGTTCATTAGAACACCAAATCCCTTAACTATTGCAGTAGTTAAGGGATTTTTTGGTATATTCTATAGTAATAGAAAAAGACCCTCTAAATTTTGTAGAGAGCCTTAAAAAATCAAAATAAAAAGATAACCCCAGGCACATAGGAATGCTCAACCTTTCAGTCTACCCCATTCTGGGACCCAGCGTTTATCCTTCACAAGTTATCTTATTGAGTTCATTATATCACACTTATGGAAAATGTAAAGAAATTTGTATAGTATTTTTAAATGAATTGATGAAAAATCAAATACCTTTCAGAACTAAGGAACTTTAAATAATAAATAAAACTCTTGAAATATCTGGGCTTATATGCTAGAATGTAGTTAGTGTATAAGGTTCATTAGAACACCAAAGCCCCTAACTACTGCCATAGTTAAGGGCTTTTTTGACGTATCTTAGCGATTTAACGGGTGTTGATAGGCTAGTCAGTCGGTCTACTTCTTACCATCTAGCCATTTGCAGACGAAATACAAGATAATTCCTGCTATAACATCCGCTATAATAGTAAGAGCAAGCTCAGGCATAAGGCTCATTAGTTTCACCTCCTCTCACGACCCCATAGGAACGTAATCGGTAACCGATGACCAAAATAGTATACCACACTAAATTTAGATCATCAAGGTCACTTAATGCTTGAACTATTGTAGATTATATGCTAGAATATAGTTAATTGATAAGGTTCATTAGAACACCAAAGCCCCTAACTAGTGCGATAGTTAAGGGCTTTTTTGACGTATCTTAGCGATTTAACGGGTGTTTATAGGCTAGTCACTCGGTTTACTCTTTACTATCTAGCCATCTGCAGACGAAATACAAGATAATTCCAGCTATAACATCCGCTATAATAGTAAGAGCGAGCTCTATGATAAGGCTCATTAGTTTCACCTCCTCTCACGAACCCATAGGAACGTAATCGGTAACCGATGACAAAAGTATTATACCACACTAAATTTAGATCATCAACCTCACTTAATGCTTGAACTATTGTAGATTATATGCTAGAATATAGTTAATTGATAAGGTTCATTAGAACACCAAAGCCCTTAACTATTGCCGTAGTTAAGGGCTTTTTTGACGTATCTTAGCGATTTAACGGGTGTTGATAGGCTAGTCAGTCGGTCTACTCCTTACTATCTAGCCATCTGCAGACGAAATACAAGATAATTCCAGCTATAACATCCGCTATAATAGTAAGAGCGAGCTCTATGATAAGGCTCATTAGTTTCACCTCCTCTCACGAACCCATAGGAACGTAATCGGTAACCGATGACAAAAATAGTATACCACAATAAATTTAGATCATCAACATTGCTTAATGCTTGAACTATTGGAGTGCGGTTCACTGTAATGATGTTTTTGTTATCCTATTAAAGGGTTAGCTGTTATTTGTTTTGTTTAGTTAGCCATAGCTTGAAAAGTTCAGATAGTACTTGGATAAATAACGGAGCTAGAAATATTCTGAGCAAGGTTTCTAATATATGTAACTTAAATTGATAGAAATTAGACGACAATAGGACAATTCATCTCTAATTATTGACATTTCAGGAAAAATCGCAGTAAAAACGGTACAGCCTTCTTTAAATGTGCTATAATACTAGAAAAATACTTGTGGAGGTTCCATTATGGCAATATTTTTCATGATTTTTCTGATTGTTTGTGTGCTCCTATTGGTGATAGTCACACTGAGTACGGTTTATGTGGTTCGTCAGCAGTCGGTGGCGATTATTGAACGCTTTGGGAAATACCAAAAGGTTGCCAATAGCGGTATTCATATTCGCTTGCCTTTTGGGATTGACTCGATTGCAGCGCGGATTCAGTTGCGTTTGCTGCAAAGTGATATTGTGGTTGAGACCAAGACCAAGGACAATGTGTTCGTTATGATGAATGTAGCGACTCAGTACCGTGTCAATGAACAGAGCGTGACAGATGCCTACTATAAACTTATGCGTCCAGAATCTCAGATTAAATCTTATATCGAAGACGCTCTTCGCTCTTCTGTTCCAAAATTAACCTTGGATGAATTGTTTGAGAAAAAAGATGAGATTGCCCTTGAAGTCCAACACCAAGTAGCAGAAGAAATGACTACTTACGGTTATATTATTGTGAAAACCTTGATTACCAAGGTCGAACCAGATGCAGAAGTCAAGCAATCTATGAATGAAATCAATGCGGCGCAACGTAAGCGGGTCGCAGCGCAAGAATTGGCGGAAGCTGATAAGATTAAAATCGTCACTGCAGCTGAAGCCGAAGCAGAAAAAGACCGTCTTCATGGTGTGGGGATTGCCCAACAACGTAAGGCGATTGTGGATGGATTGGCAGAGTCTATCACTGAACTCAAGGAAGCCAATGTTGGCATGACAGAAGAACAAATCATGTCCATCCTCTTGACTAACCAGTACTTGGATACCTTGAATACCTTTGCCTCTAAAGGAAATCAAACCATCTTTCTACCAAATACGCCAAATGGTGTGGATGATATCCGTACACAAATCTTGTCAGCCCTCCGTGCTGAGAAGAAATAATAGATTAAAGAGCTTGGCAACAGGCTCTTTTTGTATTGCGTTTGTTAAGAAAAGCAAAGAACATTGATATACATTTAACTAAAAATTATTGTATGTTGTTGCCCTTAACTTGGAATGATAAGGGAATAACTAGAAAGATTTGTGAATACAAACGATTTCTGATATACTAAATATACAGTAATAATGAATGATGGGAGATGGGATGAAAGAATTTCAATTTGAGAGAAAGCAGCGTTTTTCTTTGAGGAAATATGCAATAGGAGCTTGTTCAGTCTTGCTAGGAACGAGTTTATTTTTTGCTGGTATGGGTGCTCAACCTGTACAGGCTACAGAAACGAATTCAACACTAATTTCAAGTCATTATTTGGATGAGCAGGATTTATCTGAAAAGCTGAAATCTGAGTTGCAATGGTTTGAAGAAAATAAGATTGAGGTAAAAGAGGGAAAAGAATACTACTTTATCTATCGAAAATTAGCTACAAGATTACCAGAAACAGGTCTTTTTTCTAATGATGGGATGTTTATCTTGGGAGCAGGATTATTATTGCTTTCCTTCACTTTAATCAAGAGAAAAAAGGGAGCGTCTTACTTCCTTGTGACAGTCTTTGCTGTTGGTGGTTGGGGAGCATCCATCTCTGCTTTAGAAAATCTGGTAGAATTGCAACCAGCCCTTGTTAAGAGAGTAGAAGGTCAGTTTTTACCAAGTCCTGAAACAGTCCAAGGATATGAATTTACGGGATATTATTTGGTAAGAGATAGTGGTAGCAAGGAACTTTCTGTTGATAAAGTAGAGTCGCCAGCATTATCTCAAAAGGAGGACAGTTCAGAACCTCAATCTAAGAAGATTGTACCACAGACTGCATCTCATTTTAGCTCGACTGAAGATCTTGTGCAATCTCCTCAACCATCCTACGCAGTTGAGAAAATTGTTGAAGCTCCTGCAAGCAAACAAGCTCCTGCTGAAATTGGATCTATAGGTACTAAGGAAGAAGTTGCAGGAAATCCCCAAGTAGAACAACCGAAAGCAGAAGATAATAGTGATTATAAAACAAGTCCTGAGGAAGGTGTGTTAAATGCCACAGTAGAGAAACCAGAATTGCTAGTCACTACAGAGGAGGTTGCTTTCCAAACGATAGAACAAGAAGATGCAACCTTAGCTAAAGGGCAAACTAAAGTTGTTCAAGAAGGTGTTGTTGGTGAACGCACCATCTATACGGAAGTCACTATCGTTAATGGGGAAAAATCTAGTAAAGTTATAGAAAATATAATTACAAAAGAGCCGGTGGACAAGGTGATTGCAGTTGGGACTAAGGAAGAAGTTGCACCAAAATCTGAGGAAGGTAGACCAGTTCAACCTGAAAAAACTCCAATAGTAGAGAATGAAACAGAGACAAAACCAGCTGATGGAATAGGACAACCAAGACCAGGAGCAGAAGAAACGCCGGGTACAGAAGCAACACCAGGCGAGAAACAAACACCTGACAAACCCGAAGCCGAGCCGAAGCAACCAGATCCAGCAACCCCAGCCGTGGAATCAGGGGGTGAGGAAAATCAAACTCTTGCCCAACAAGGTACTGAGTCTAAGCAACCCTCTAAAGAAACTGCTGAGACCAAAGATTCTGATCCAGCAAGCCCAGTCGTGGAATCAGGACGCGAAGAAGATCAATCTCCTGCGGAACAAAAGGGTGAGGAGAACCAGCTGGAGAATTCAGTTGAGGGGGTAAAAGATGTTGGTGAGTCTGCCCCACAAGAACCCCAAAAACAACCAGAACAAACGCCTCCATCTCCAGAGGTCAACCCAAGTCAAGGAAACGAACCAGGACCAACTGCTCAGCCTGACCCCTTAGCTCCTCAAGATCAGTCAGATTCTCAGAAGAAACCAACTGTCCCAAGTCCAGTAACTAAAGAAAAAGTATTGGAATATAAAACAACATATAAAGCTTCACCAGCCTTAAATTACAAAGAGCAACGAGTAGAAGTAGTAGGCGAAAATGGTAAGGAAGTGACAACTACTTCTTACAGTTTTGATGAAAGTACTGGGAAAATAGTAGAAAACACTTCAACAAAGATAGAAAAACATCCAGTAGATAGAGTTGTTAAGGTTGGGAATGTAGAAGAAACAAGATCAACAGTCAAAAGAGGTGAACAGTTTGTTGCGGATGAGTCACTTGATAAAGGTGTCAAAGAAGTCAGAAATCAGGGTCAGGACGAAGAAACGACAACAATAAAAGTTTACAAAGTAAATGAACAAACAGGAGACTTAACTGAGCCGACTGTAACGACAAAAGTCGCTAAGTCAATGCAGGCGAAAATAACGGCAGTAGGAACTAAGTCTAAGGTTGAAATAAAGGATACTCCGTTTGAAACACGATATGTAGCAGATGAGACGCTAAGTTATAAGGAAAAAGTAGAAACACCGGGTGAAAAAGGGCGTACAGTATCAACTACAAAATACACAGTAAATCAAGAAACAGGAGCTATTTCAGAAGAAACTACAACAGAAAACACTCCAGCTAAAGACAAAATAGTAAAAGTTGGAAATGTAGAAAAGATAGTATCACCTATAGAAATTACAGAGGTGAAAAAAGACGTTCCTGAACTTCCGAAAGGAAAAGAAGTAGTTGAAGATGCAGGTGAGCAAGGGGAAACAACCGTCACTAAAACTTATGAAGTTAATCCGGAGACAGGAGAGTTATCAAATCCAGTAGAGAAGACTGAAACAACTAAAGCTATGCGACAAAAAGTAATCTTGGTTGGTACTAAAGAAGACAAACCACATCTATTGCCAGAAAATAGCGAGTTAGAAAATGCAGTGGATGTGACGGAAGCTAGTAGAGAAATGAAGTCTGTAGACTTCTTAACAGATGAAAACTTTAAAGCACAACTAACTCCGCCGGCTTTAGAAATAGACCGCGATTTTTATAAAAAACGCAGTGAGTTGAAAAAAACGCAGCCGCAGATAAGGGATGATGAAGTAAGAGAAATTCTACGAAAAGAATATCTTGAAAAATTATCGATTAAAGAAATACTCGATGCGACTAAAACCGATTTAGAAGCTAGTTTGAAAAAAGTTGCGGCGCATACCTTGAGTATTTTAGGTGACAATCAACAAAATAGAGAAAAAGTAAAAGGTGATATTGAAGCTAATAAAGAGAAAATATTACTAGGATTATCCTATATCAATCGTTTTTATAATATTGATTTTGGAGATACCAATATCCGTGATATTCTAGCTTATAATCCAAGCTCATTTGGTAAGAAAGAGGTTACTGCTTTAGATTGGTTAACACACCTTGGGTCTATGAGTTATGATGAATTAAGATTAACCAATAGTCCAAAAACATTTGAGAAATACTTTGGTAAAATTACAGATAAACCAACATTATTAGATTTCCTAGATTACAACAGAACTACATTCACTAATATGGATGGTGATACGTGGTTGAAGAAAGCGACTAAAGCTATCGTAGTTGAAAAAGCTTCGAAAGAAAAAACTGATGAAAAAGTAGACTTATATACAAAATTAACTACTCCTCCTGAGAAATATGGAGCTGAAAATCTTCAAATTGAAAGTAGAAGACAACAAAATGTAGCTACATTATTAGGTTTGGTAAATATTAAAGAACCAAGCGTGTATGCTATAACTAACATAGCGACGGTAACCTACGGAAACATCGGAACGTATATGGATACTTCTTTAAAGAAAACAAATAAAGCTAAGTATACCGAAGAGCTTAATAAGGTTAAAGAATTGATAGAATTAACTGCGACAAGACAGGCTAATTATGTTGACACTTTATACAGAATAACAAAAGAAGAAAATCGTTCTAAATTAGTTACAAGTAGAGTGATTGTAGATACGATGAAAAAATATACGCCTAATGAGTTTGCTGGAATAGCGACAACATGGTCTAAAGAGTCAGGTCCTACAGCAGATAAAGGGGTTAAGGACTTTATGACGCCATTAGGGCTATATTCACCATCGCAAAATGTAGGTGCAGAAGCGAATGGAGTGGGTGTCCGTTACTTCATAGATAGAGTTCTGGATGATAGAGGTTCAGCGACTTACTCTCACGAAATGACGCATTTATTAGACAGAACAGTACTGTTTAATAATCATGGTCGTCGAGATGGTACAGCGGCAGAGTTTTATGCTAGAGGAATCTTCGAGAATTCATACACACCAGAGACAGATACATATTTCAACTTAAACTTCGTTTACGATGAAAGTAAGAAAAATGGCTTTTACAACAAAACACCAGATAGATTCAAAACAGCTGCAGATTTGAAATCTTATATGCATGGAAGTTTTGATGTGTTATATAGTTTAGATTATTTAGAAGCGGAAGCAACAAAACAACTTACAGCAGAAGATAAAACTAAATATTTCAAAAAAATAACACCAATTGCATCGACAGGAACTAGAGCGACAGTAACATATAAAAATCCAGCGGTTAAAGCTACGCATAACAGTGAAAAAATCTCAGAAATTACACTAGATGAAGCGAGAGATCTATCGGATATCAATAGTCTGATTGACAATAATATTTTAGTTAATCGTTATATCATAAATGGATTTTATGCAACAGGTGATGTAAAAGCTAATGGGTATTATTTAGTGGATATGTTTGATACCATTTATGGTGTTAGTCAAAATGACTCTGGTATGAGTGGGGATATCACCTTTAGAAAACAAGCTTTTGAACTTATGGGAGCTTTGGGCTATTATGAAGGATTTGTTCCTTATGTGTCAAATCAATACAAAAACCAAGCTGAAGAAGAAGGCAAACCGCTATCTGATAAATATATTTTCGATAACATTTTAGGAAAATCTTACGCAGCTTTCAAAAAAGAGCAAATAACTGAGCGTGTTGAGAAATTAGGTAAGTTAAAACCAATTACTATAAATTACAACGGAAAAGAAGAAGTGATTGATAGTAAAGAAAAATTACAAGAGCTTATGAATAAAGCTGTTTTAGCTGAACTAGCCCAGATAAAAGCAGGAAACACAACGGCTAAAAAGTTTAAATTTATCGAAACACCCGTTCAAAAACTGAAAAAAGCGATTTATAAAGCTTATCTCAAAGATTCAGATGACTTTAGACAATCGATTTACAATAGTTAAGACAAAAGGGACATCTCTCTGGAATGAACATTCAGAGAGGTGTTTTTTTGCGCTCTTGTAAGGTTTGACTTTATTAGTTTGCTTGAATATGGAGTGATTTTCAGACTTTTCCACAAATTATAGAATCTTTTCTGAGTATTTAGGGAGTGATAGAGGAAGTCTTGAAAGCGCTTTTGTTTTGTGCTATAGTCAAGTAAATCGAGTCGTTTAAAGAGGAATGCTTGTATGAGAAGAGAAGAAGTTTTACGAAATCACTGGTTTTTTAGCCAAGAGATGGGGAAGGAAGAGGCCTTGGCACCGGATTTTCAGAGGGGAAATTGGCAGGCCATTCAAGTGCCACATGACTGGAGTATTTACAATGATTTTGACCATTATTCGCCAGCGCAAAATGAGGGTGGTCAGTTAAATGGGGGTCAGGCTTGGTACCGGACGCAGTTTTACTTGGAAGAAGATGCCAGTCTTGTATCGGTGCGTTTGTTGTTTGACGGGGTTTACATGAATGCCCAAGTCTATATTAACGGGCAAGTGCTGGGCTATTATCCCAATGGCTATACACCCTTTTCTTATGATATCACCTCTTATCTAAGAAACGATGGGACAGCCAACCAGCTTGCGGTTTTTGTGGAAAATAAGCAACCTAGCAGTCGTTGGTATTCGGGCAGTGGTGTTTACCGAGAAGTAAAATTATTGATTAGAGATTTGGTGCATCTGGATTTATATGGGATTAAGATAGAAAGTCCCAAGCTCAAGGAGCAAAGAGATGGATGGGTGGAAACTCAGCTTGAAAGTAAAGTTTCAAATGATGGGCCTCAGTCTGTGTCGGTATATTTAGAACAGAGTATCTGGTATGATGGACAACAGCTGTCAGACTGGCAGGCGGCAGACTCTCTAGTGATTGAGTCTGGGGACAAATATTCTTTCCAACAAGCCATATCAATTTTCCAACCTTTGCTTTGGGATATTGACCATCCTCATCTCTATCAGTTGAAGACTCGCCTTTATAAAAATGGCATTTTGGTTGATGAAGAAGAGGAGAGCTTTGGTTACCGCTATATAGATTGGCAAGCGGATAAGGGCTTCTTTCTAAATGGTCGCTGGTTGAAGATTCATGGAGTTTGTCTGCACCATGACTATGGATCTCTGGGAGCTGTGGAAAACAGGTCAGCTGCCGAGAGACGATTGCGCCAGATGAAGGAAATGGGCGTCAATGCGATTCGAATCACCCATAATCCAGCTAGTAGTATCTTGCTAGATGTGGCTGCTAAAATGGGGCTACTTATTCAAGAAGAAGCATTTGATACCTGGTATGGAGGCAAGAAAGAATATGACTATGGTCGCTTTTTTGAGGAAGAAGCGACTCATCCAGAAGCGAAAGCAGGCGATTTCTGGTCAGATTACGACTTGCGCACTATGATTGAGCGTGGCAAGAACAATCCAGCGATTTTTATGTGGTCCTTGGGAAATGAAGTCAGCGAAGCAAATGGCGATGCCCATTCATTGAAAACTATTAAACGCTTGCTGGAAAGGGTCAATGAGATTGATGATAGCCGTTTTGTGACCATGGGAATGGACCAGTTCCGCTTTGGAGATGGTTCTGGAGGTCATGAAAAGATTGCTGATTTGCTGGATGTGGTAGGCTTGAATTACTCGGAAGATAATATTGATAGGATTCGTAAAAGACATCCCAAGTGGCGACTTTACGGGTCTGAAACCTCATCGGCTACCCGAACGCGTGATAGCTATTTTCGCCCAGCTAAGGAATGGGTTGGGGATAATCGCCACGTGCGGAATTTTGAACAGTCAGACTATGGCAATGATCGGGTTCCTTGGGGGAAGACGGCGACGGCTTCTTGGATAGCAGATAGAAATCGGCTAGACTATGCGGGTCAGTTTATCTGGACAGGAGTGGACTATATAGGTGAGCCGACTCCTTGGCACAATCAAAATGACACGCCTGTAAAGAGTTCCTATTTTGGGATCGTGGATACGGCAGGGATTCCTAAAAATGACTATTATCTTTACCAAAGTCAGTGGGTGGACCTAGATCAGCAGCCTATGGTTCATATCTTACCTCACTGGAATTGGGAAATCCACAAGAGTTATCAACAAGTTGTGGATAAGTATGGGGATATCCCTGTTCGAGTCTATTCAAATGCTGGTTCAGTAGAGCTATTTCTCAATGGGAAATCCCAAGGCAGAAAGACTTTTCAGGAAAAATGGACTTCAGGCGGTAGAAAATACCAAGAGGGAGAAGGTTCTGGCCAACTCTATCTTGAATGGCGTTTGGCTTATCAACCGGGAGAATTGCGTGCTGTAGCTTATGACCGTCAAGGTCAGCTTGTGGCAGAAGATAGGGTGGTGACTGCAGGTAAGCCTGCTAAGATTGGGTTACATGCCGAGAAATCACAACTGGAGCCAGATGGGCAAGACCTCCTCTATCTCTATTTTGATGTATTGGACAAGAATGGAAATTGGGTTCCGACTGCTTCCAATCAGCTTCATTTTGAAATTGAAGGCCCTGCTCGCATTGTAGGTGTGGATAATGGCAGGCAGGCCAGTCATGAACGTTACAAGGCTCAGAAAAATGGTCGGTTTAAGCGGAAAGCCTTTCATGGCAGAGGTGTCCTCTTAGTTCAGAGCTTGGAGCAGGCAGGTCTAGTCAGAGTAAAGGCCAGTGCCAGAGGGCTAGAGCCAGCAAGTTTTGATCTCTTAGTGGGAGAGGCTTTGGCTACCCAACCAGTGAAAAATAAGCGCTTGTTTGAGATTCGAGTGAACAAGCAGGCAGAATTACAAGAAGGGGATTCCCCAGCCATTGGACTTTATCCACAAACTGTGGATAACCCTGTGAACAAGGTGGGGAATAGTGAAGTGATTTGGGAGATGAGTGGCAGTGCCCACGCCATTATCAAGCAGGGAGTGCTTCATTGCTTGTCTGCAGGGGACTTGGCTATTCGCGCCATTTATCAAGGAAAGACCTATCAAACTCATTTGCAGGTCTCAGAAAATAGCTCACTAGGGCAGGCAGTTTCTGTACGACCACTTCGCTTGTATACAGCTAAGGGGACTTATCCACAGCTTCCGTCCTCGGTCTTGGTGGACTATGAGTCAGGCGATGCAAAACGAGTCAAGGTTGTCTGGGAGGAAATTCCTAAAGAAGATTTGGAAAAATTTCATGAATTTATGGTATCTGGTCAGCTAGAGGGTTTGGATTTAAAGGCTTCTGCTCAGGTTTGTGTTCAAGGGATTTGTGCTATTGAGCCTGAAAGGGTCTGGACGCTTGTCAAGGAAGCTCCACACTTACCAGACCGAGTTAAACTAGTCTTATCAGATGGCAGAAGAGATACGGCCAAGGTGACTTGGGATGAACTCAATCCTCAAATCTATGATCAGGTAGGAGAATGTGTGCTCACAGGACAAGTAGCGGGCTGTGAGTGGCCGGCAACAGTCACTATTCATGTGACAGATGCCAGTGTAGATGGGGAAGTCATTTCCAATCAATGGACAGGGTCCAATCTGCCTCTGGTCTTTGCTTCCCACTCAGAGCTGAATCACCCAGTCTCTTACCTCAATGACAAGGTCATTTCTCGGAAGAAATCGACAGCCAATACTTGGATTGCTAAGTCAGATCAAGCTAGCGTGGGCATTCTTTTTGGAGATGCAGGGATTTTAAAACCGCGATTTGTGGATAATGTGACCTTGTATTATGTTGAGAATCAAGAATACGTGGCGATGGAGCCTACTTTTATTGATTATTATGTAGGGAATGAGCCTAGCTTGCCTCGGACTCCCAATCATTTGGATAAGGATTCCCTGCTCAAACAAGAGGAGAATTGGCGACCTGTATCAGCTATCCGAAAAGTTTCAAGCGACAAGGCTGAAGAGCTTCGTTTTGAATTTGACAAGGTAGAAACCTATGCCCTTCGTCTTCGATTTGAAAACTTGGTAAATCCACTAGCGTTAACAGAATTGCAAGTGCATGCCAAAAAAGTTAAGAAAAATGTAGATAGGAAGTAGTATGGTAAGAGAAATAAAACCGCATGGGCCCTTGCCTAGTTCGACCCAGCTAGCTTATTTAGAGGATGAACTAGCAGCCTTTATCCATTTTGGTCCCAATACCTTTTATGACCAGGAATGGGGGACAGGTCAGGAGAATCCTGCACGCTTTAACCCGACAAGGTTAGACGCACGTGAGTGGGTTCGCGTGCTCAAGGAAACGGGCTTCAAAAAGTTGATTTTGGTGGTCAAGCACCATGATGGCTTTGTCCTTTATCCGACAGCTCACACAGATTATTCGGTCAAGGCCAGCCCTTGGAGGAATGGAGAGGGGGACTTGCTCCTTGAAGTATCCCAAGCTGCCACAGAGTTTGATATGGATATGGGGGTCTACCTATCGCCGTGGGATGCTCATAGTCCCCTCTATCATGTGGACCGAGAAGCAGACTATAATGCCTATTATCTGGCTCAGCTGCAGGAAATCTTATCAAATCCTGCTTATGGTAATGCAGGAAAATTTGCTGAGGTCTGGATGGATGGAGCTAGAGGAGAGGGCGCTCAAAAGGTCAATTATGAATTTGAAAAATGGTTTGAAACCATTCGTGAACTGCAGGGAGATTGCTTAATTTTTTCAACAGAAGATACCAGTATACGCTGGATTGGCAATGAACGAGGGTATGCAGGTGATCCCCTGTGGCAAAAGGTGAATCCTAATAAACTAGGAACAGAAGCAGAGCTGGACTATCTTCAGCACGGAGATCCCTCGGGCACGATTTTTTCAATTGGTGAGGCAGATGTTTCCATTCGACCGGGCTGGTTTTACCATGAAGAGCAGGATCCTAAGTCACTTGAGGAGTTGGTCGAAATCTACTTTCACTCGGTGGGTCGGGGAACTCCACTCTTGCTTAATATTCCGCCGAATCAAGATGGGCTCTTTGATGCAAAGGATATTGAACGTCTCTATGAATTTGCGGCCTATCGCAATGAGCTCTATAAAGAAGATTTGGCTCTGGGATCTGAGGTATCTGGTCCAGCTCTTTCCACAGACTTTGCCTGTCACCATTTGACAGATGGCCTTAGGACCAGCTCTTGGGCAAGCGACGTAGGCTTGCCAATCCAGTTAGAACTTGAGTTAGGGTCACCTAAAACTTTTGATGTAATTGAGTTAAGAGAAGATTTGAAGTTAGGGCAACGAATCGCTGCTTTTCATGTGCAAGTAGAGGTGGACGGCGTCTGGCAAGAGTTTGCCAGGGGCTTCACAGTTGGTCATAAGCGCCTCTTGCGAGGTCCACTAGTAGAGGCACAGAAGGTGCGCGTGATGATTACAGAGTCACAGGATTTACCTGTATTGACCAAGATTTCCCTCTATAAAACTCCTGGATTATCAAAAAAAGAAGTTGTTCAGGAACTAGCATTTGCAGAAAAAAGTTTAACTGTGACAAAGGGAGAGGCTCTTCATTTTAGGATTGAACGTAGCGAAAGTGGCTCCTCTTTAGAGGCTAAGATTTCGATTCAACCGGGGACAGGTGTGCATGGTGTCGCCTATCAGGATGAGATTCAAGTCCTTCAATTCCAAGCAGGGGAAAGAAAAAAAGATTTGTGCCTACCAACCCTGTATTTTGCTGCCGATAAGACTTTAGATTTCTATCTAAATCTGACTGTTGATGGACAACTGATTGATCAAGCTCATATTTTAGTTGAAACGAGATAAAATATCTTCACAATTCATTTCCTTTTCGAATAAATAGATAGAACCATCGAATCTAGCAAAATTAGATTTAAAAATATGGTATAATAGAAGGAGGAAATGGATGACTTTAAGACATCCGGGCATTAGCCCGACCAATGATTTGGTTGCTAAGAAAATCTTTAGCAACCCAGAAATCACTTGTCAGTTTATCCGCGATATGTTGGACTTGCCTGCCAAAAATGTAACCATTTTGGAGGGGAGCAATATTCATGTACTACCTTCCCTGCCTTATTCAGCCCAAGATTTCTACACTAGCATAGATGTCTTGGCGGAGTTGGATAATGGTACGCAAGTTATTATTGAGATTCAGGTTCATCATCAGAATTTTTTCATCAATCGCCTATGGGCTTACCTATGTAGTCAGGTTAATCAAAACCTAGAAAAAATTCGCCAACGAGAAGATGATACCCACCAGAGTTACAAACATATCGCACCAGTATACGCTATCGCAATCGTGGACAGCAATTACTTTTCAGATGATTTGGCCTTCCACAGTTTCAGCATGCGAGAGGACACGACAGGTGAGGTCTTAACCATCACAAACAATGGACAAGAAAACCATCTAGTCAAGATGGCATTCTTGGAACTAAAAAAATACAGAGAAACCAGCAAAGACAAGGTTCGTAAACCATGGTTGGAGTTTTTCGGGAATAAGCCCTTTACCCAGCAACCCGAGCGAGCCATCAGCCAAGCAGACCAACTGCTAGACTACAAGAGCTGGTCCGAGGAGGACAGGAAGATGTTTAGCCAACTACGTATGCGAGAAGAACAGGCCTTGTTAGCGCAGGACTATGCCTTGGAAACAGCTAGAGCGGAAGGCATTGAAGAGGGATTAAAAGTAGGTCTAGTAAATCTCGTTCGCCAAGGTCTGCTGCTATCTGAGGTTGCCAGTCAGCAGTTGGGTATGACTGTGGCTGAGTTTGAGGCGCTATTGAAAGACCATCACAAATAAGGACTAAAAAAACTCTAAGCAGGCAGAGCCTGCTAACTCATGACAGAAAAAGAAGTTTAGCTTATAATGAAGATAAACAATACAAATCCGTGGTGTCTAATAGGGCTTTTCCTAGCCTGTTAAAAAAACTGGATGAACAAGAGTCATGAGATAACTCGAATATGCCTTGAGCATAAAAATATCTTACTAGTAGCCTCTTGTTCTATTGTTCAAATAGTTAACAGGAGGTTTTTATAATGGAAGTCATGATTGAAACGTGTTGTGGTATTGATGTCCACCAAAAATCCATTGTTTGTTGTATTCTAGATGATCCACTAGATACTAATAAGCCAAAGAAAATTCAGAAGAAATTTGGGACAACTACTGTAGCTCTTCACAATGCCTTAGATTGGTTGGTGGAAAACCATGTCACACATGTCTTTTTTGAAAGTACTGGGCAATATTGGCTCCCTCTCTTTAATATCTTTTCAGATTCTAATCTCGTCTTGGTACTTGCTAATCCTCAACATATCAAGAATGTGCCTGGTCGAAAAACAGACATGAAAGATGCCGAATGGATTGCTCAACTCGGCCGTTGCGGACTAATTGAACCTTCCTATATCCCTGCTCCTGAAGTAGTACAGCTTCGTTTACTGACACGTCGCATGCGTTCTTACAAGCAGCGTCAAACTCAAGTCAAAAATGAAATTCACAATCTCTTACAACGGGCTAATATCAAGCTAACAAGTTATCTTTCTGATATTTTTTCTAAGACAGGGCGATCACTTTTAAAATTATTTATTAACGGAGAAAGCATTACTGTAGAATCTGTTATCCCTTGTATCCAAAAGCGAGTGAAAGCAAGTCCAGAAGAACTTGTTGAAGCGATGGAAGGAAAGTTGTCACTAGAAGATCGCTTCCTCTTAGACCAGAGCTTAGAGGAATATCAGATGTATCAGGAACTCATTGAAAAATTGACCGATGAGATTCAACACTACATCGAAAAGGAGTTTCCCTGAGGAAAATAGGATACTTCAAACCATTCCTGGTGTGAATGAAAACTGTGCTGCCACTATTCTAGCTGAGATTGGACTAACTGTTACAGCCTTTCCATCCGATGCACACTTAGCATCCTGGGCTGGACTATGCCCAGGATCTTATGAGAGTGCTGGCATTAAAAAATCCTCACACATTACGCAAGGAAATCGATATATCAAACAGGCTCTGACCATGTCGGGATTAATTGTAGCGCATTCTAAGGATCCAGCTTTTTCTTCTTTTTACAATCGAATTTCCCAAAGAGGAAGCAAGATGAAGGCGATTATTGCTTGTGCTCATAAGATTCTCAGAATCATTTACAAACTACTCTCCACCAAACAGACTTATCAAAAAGAAAAGGCGATAGGACTGAGGAAACAGTTCTAACGCTAAAACTAAAAAAATTCAATTACAGTATAGCACAGGAAGTGATTTTTTACTGTCTTTTTTCAAATAAAAATTTAGCGTTTTGCTGTTCAAATTTGCGAAAATAGTATATAATAATACTGTCTCAAAACTTGTCTTTTGACAAGCCTGGGAACAAAAAGAAAAAAACATATCCTTTCCTTAAATACTAAAATATTTAAGGGGGGGGTATTTTTTAGTACCTCCAGAAAGGAAAAAACGAGAGGTAATTCAATCATGAAAAAATCATATCGTGATGATAACGGGGAAAAGGTCTTCCGTTATTCCATTCGTAAGTACCACTTTGGTGCTGCCAGTGTTGCGGTAGCGGCTCTGATGTTTTTTGCCAACGGAGCTGTGGCAGCGAGTGAGACAATTACTCCAGTTACGGCAAGTGATGTCGTTACGGCAGGTTCTGATGGCAATGCAGATGGGGTTCCAGGAACCTCGGATGAGGAAGACTCCAAGCAAGCTCTGACTGACCAGCCAGCTGAACTTAAACCAGCTGATGAGCTAAAAGCACAAGAGGCGCCGGCTGAAGAAGC
>NZ_VMMM01000004.1:11328-70914 GCF_013277195.1 Streptococcus sp. 2579 | reverse complement strand
AGGTTGCAGATAGAACTGACGAAGTCAGCTCAAAACACCGTTTTGAGGTTGCAGATAGAACTGACGAAGTCAGTAACATATATACGGCAAGGCGAAGCTGACGTGGTTTGAAGAGATTTTCAAAGAGTATTAAATGCTGAAAAGTTGTCCTAGCAGAAAGGTAACTCCCATAGTTAAGAGACCAATAGCAAGGTTCCGAATCATAGCCGTTTTGGTTGGGGCTTTTCCAAGTCTGGCACTAGTGTAACCAGTGAGAAGAAGGGCTACACCGACAATCAGGACAGTAGCAGGGATGCGGTATTCACTTGGGAAAATGGTAATTGAAAGCATTGGTGGTAAGCTACCAAGGAAAAAAGAAATAAAGCTAGAGATAGCAGCATGCCAAGGATTGGTAAACTCTTCATACTCAATCCCATATTTTTCCTCTACCAAAGCCTTGAGTGGATTATTTAAAAAGGCTTTGTTGGTGAGAAGTTGGGCTGATGTTTCACACTCGCCATTTTGAATATAGGCAGCATAGAGGGATTTTTTGGCTAGTTCCATATCTTGGTCTAGCAAGAGCTGCTCACGCGCAACGGCTGCTTCCTCGGTATCTTTTTGAGTTGAAACGGATACATATTCTCCACCAGCCATTGAAAAGGCACCAGCTAAGATAGCTGCAAAACCTGATAAAAAAATAATCCAGATATTGCTGGTAGCACTGGCAACCCCGATAACCACACCAGCGATGGAAATAATTCCATCATTGGCACCAAGAACACCAGCACGCAGGATATTTAAACGACCTGCAAAATTTGAATCGATTTCGTGATTTGTTTCTGACATACTAATCTCCTTTTTATCCAGTATAAAGGAAAGAGGTAATGAAATCAATCTTTTAAAAGTATCTGAAAAAAGTTGCACGATTTTAATGATATAAAAATGTCGACATCTTCTCTAATAGATCAAACACCGAAGGTAAAGAGTATAGAATTTTTAAATTAAATACGATAAACATTTTGTTCACTTTATAATCGTTTACAAGAGAATAATGAGTATTAAATCAAATAAAATCCAAATATTTTGCGAACTTTTTTATATTTTTTTCGTAAAAGGCTTTACAAGTTCTTAAAAACATGATATAGTAATGGAGCTTAGAAAATGAGATGATGTTTTCTAGCAAATATAAACCCGAGTAAAAAATGCCTACGGACAGGCAGGGTTGAATGCCGAAGCGTGGTTGAAAAACCACATTATTGATAGGGTTAAAAGCCTACTTTTATAAGTTGATGTTAGGACACTTGTCCTAATTCATAAATTTTTAGTGTGGTGAAAGCACACGTCATCTTGTGAAACGATCAATAAAGTACGTAATATTTGCTACTAGAGAGTTAGGAAACATCGGGAACAGACATACTCAACAGAAACAAACATAAAAACGTCAGAAGATTGCAGAGCAGGTGAAATCCTGCTCTTTTTTCATGAGTCAACCTTTAGTTCCTTAGTTTTCATAAGGTACTAAAAATATGGAAAGGAGTATGTCTTGAAAGAGTTAGATCAAAACCAAGCCCCAATTTATGAGGCCTTGGTGAAGTTACGCAAGAAAAGGATTGTTCCCTTTGATGTTCCAGGTCACAAGCGCGGACGGGGAAATCCAGAACTTGTCGAACTGTTAGGTGAAAAATGTGTTGGCATTGATGTCAATTCGATGAAACCCTTGGATAATCTTGGTCACCCTATTTCGATTATTCGGGATGCAGAGGAGCTAGCGGCGGATGCTTTTGGAGCTAACCATGCCTTTCTCATGATTGGTGGAACAACTTCATCGGTGCAGACTATGATTCTGTCAACCTGCAAGGCTGGAGATAAGATTATTCTGCCACGAAATGTCCATAAATCTGCCATCAATGCGCTGGTTCTATGTGGTGCCATTCCCATCTATATCGAGATGAGTGTAGATCCTAAGATTGGTATCGCTTTAGGTCTTGAAAATGACCGAGTAGCCCAGGCCATAAAGGACCATCCAGATGCCAAGGCCATTTTGATTAACAATCCCACTTACTACGGAATCTGTTCAGACCTAAAGGGTTTGACAGAAATGGCTCATGAAGCTGGCATGATGGTTTTAGTAGATGAAGCCCACGGAGCGCATTTGCATTTCACTGATAAACTTCCAATTTCTGCTATGGATGCAGGTGCTGATATGGCAGCAGTTTCTATGCATAAGTCTGGTGGGAGTTTGACACAAAGTTCGCTTCTTTTAATCGGGGAGCAGATGAATCCCGAGTACGTACGTCAGATTATCAATCTGACCCAGTCAACATCCGCCTCTTACTTGTTGATGGCTAGTTTGGATATTTCACGTAGGAATTTAGCCCTTCGTGGTAAAGAGTCTTTTGAGAAGGTCATCGAGCTATCCGAGTACGCTCGTCGTGAAATCAATGCCATAGGTGGCTACTATGCCTACTCAAAAGAGTTAATAGACGGAGTGTCCGTTTGCGATTTTGACGTGACCAAGTTGTCAGTTTACACTCAGGGTATTGGCTTAACAGGTATCGAGGTTTACGACCTCTTGCGAGACGAATACGACATTCAGATTGAGTTTGGTGATATTGGCAATATCTTGGCCTATATTTCGATTGGTGACCGTATCCAAGACATCGAGCGCTTGGTCGGTGCTTTGGCTGATATCAAGAGACTCTATTCACGAGATGGGAAGGACTTGATAGCTGGAGAATATATCCAGCCCGAGTTGGTCCTTTCTCCTCAGGAAGCCTTCTATTCAGAGAGAAAAAGTTTGTCTTTAGACGAATCTGTTGGACAGGTCTGTGGGGAATTTGTCATGTGCTATCCTCCAGGTATTCCTGTCTTGGCTCCTGGAGAACGCATTACACGAGAAATTGTCGACTATATCCAATTTGCCAAGGAACGTGGTTGCTCCCTCCAAGGGACGGAAGATCCAGAGGTCAATCACATCAACGTCATTAAGAGAAAGGAGAACTAGATGGATTTATGGTTTTCTGAAGTTCATACTCCAGATGTGAAATTGTCCCTGAGAACAGCCAAGCAACTCTACGCTGGTAAAAGTGAATGGCAGGATATCGAAGTCTTGGATACACCAGCTTTTGGGAAAATACTAATTTTAAATGGGCACGTCTTGTTCTCAGATGCGGATGATTTTGTCTACAATGAAATGACCGTTCATGTTCCCATGGCTGTCCACCCAAATCCCAAGAAAGTCTTGGTTATTGGGGGTGGTGACGGTGGTGTTGCCCAAGTATTAACCCTCTATCCTGAACTGGAGCAAATCGATATTGTGGAACCAGATGAGATGTTGGTTGAGGTCTGTCGTGAGTATTTCCCAGACTTTGCTTCGGGACTTGATGACCCTCGTGTTACCATTTACTATCAAAATGGGCTACGCTTTTTGCGAAACTGCGAAGATGACTACGATATTATCATCAACGATGCGACAGATCCATTTGGACATACGGAAGGGCTCTTTACCAAGGAATTTTACGGTAACAGTTACAGAGCCTTGAAAGAAGACGGCATCATGATTTACCAGCATGGGAGTCCCTTCTTTGACGAGGATGAGTCAGCTTGTCGAAGCATGCACCGCAAGGTCAATCAAGCCTTTCCAATCAGTCGGGTCTATCAGGCCCATATCCCAACCAGCCCTGCTGGTTATTGGTTGTTTGGATTTGCATCGAAAAAATACCACCCTGTTAAAGATTTTGACAAGGAAGGCTGGAAAAAACGCCAGCTTTTCACAGAATACTACACTGCAAACTTACACGTGGGAGCCTTTATGTTACCCAAGTATGTTGAGGACATTTTAGAAGAAGAGGAAGGAAAAAAATGAGTCGTTTATTAGTTATTGGATGTGGGGGCGTTGCCCAAGTTGCTATTTCAAAGATTTGTCAAGATAGCAAAACCTTTACAGAAATTATGATTGCTAGCCGTACCAAGTCAAAATGTGATGACTTGAAAGCTAAATTGGAAGGCAAAACAAGTACAAAGATTGAGACAGCTGCTCTTGATGCTGACAAGGTTCAAGAAGTGATTGCCCTGATTGAAAGCTACAAACCAGAAGCTGTTTTGAACGTAGCTTTACCATATCAAGATTTAACCATTATGGATGCTTGTTTGGAAACAGGTGTTCACTATATCGATACGGCTAACTATGAAGCAGAAGACACAGAAGACCCTGAGTGGCGTGCTATCTACGAAAAACGTTGCAAAGAACTTGGTTTTACCGCCTACTTTGACTACTCATGGCAATGGGCTTATCAGGAAAAATTCAAAGAAGCAGGTTTGACTGCTCTGCTTGGATCTGGCTTTGACCCAGGTGTGACTAGTGTCTTTTCTGCCTATGCTCTCAAACATTATTTTGATGAAATCCACTATATCGACATTTTAGACTGTAATGGTGGTGACCACGGTTATCCATTTGCGACCAACTTCAACCCAGAAATCAATCTACGCGAGGTTTCTGCGCCAGGTTCTTACTGGGAAGATGGAAAATGGGTTGAAGTCGAAGCTATGTCTATCAAGCGTGAGTACGATTTCCCTCAAGTTGGACAAAAAGACATGTATCTCCTTCACCATGAAGAAATTGAATCATTGGCCAAAAACATTCCTGGAGTCAAACGCATTCGTTTCTTTATGACTTTTGGTCAATCATACTTGACGCACATGAAATGTCTTGAAAATGTTGGGCTCCTTCGTACGGATACCATTAACTTTAACGGTCAAGAAATTGTTCCAATCCAATTTTTAAAAGCGCTACTTCCAGATCCTGCAAGCCTTGGTCCACGTACAGTCGGAAAAACCAATATTGGATGTATCTTTACAGGTGTAAAAGATGGCGTTGAAAAGACCATCTACATCTACAATGTCTGCGACCATCAGGAATGTTACACAGAAGTTGGTTCACAAGCTATTTCTTACACGACAGGCGTTCCAGCCATGATTGGGACAAAATTGGTTATGAACGGTACTTGGAAACAAGCTGGAGTGTATAACCTTGAAGAATTGGATCCAGATCCATTTATGGAAGCTTTGAATGAGTACGGTTTGCCTTGGGTTGTGGTTGAAAATCCACAAATGGTGGACTAATGAAGCTAGAACAAGTACCAACACCAGCTTACGTCATTGACTTGGCAAAGTTAGAATCAAACTGCCGCATTCTACAATATGTACAAGAAGAAGCTGGTTGCAAGGTTTTGCTTGCCCAGAAGGCCTATTCCCTCTATAAAACCTATCCCTTGATTAGCCAGTATCTATCAGGTACGACAGCTAGTGGACTCTATGAAGCTAAGCTAGCTAGAGAGGAATTTCAAGGGGAAGTCCATGTCTTTGCGCCAGCTTTCAAGGATGCAGACTTGGAGGAATTGCTTGAGATAACAGACCATATCGTTTTTAACTCTGAGAGACAGTTGCGTAAACATGGGGCTCGTTGTCGGAAAGCTGGTATCAGTGTAGGTTTACGTCTCAATCCTCAGTGTTCAACTCAGGGTGATCACGCGCTCTATGACCCTTGTGCACCAGGCTCTCGTTTTGGAGTCACTCTAGACAAGATTCCTAGTGATTTACTAGATTTGGTGGATGGTCTTCATTTTCATACCCTTTGCGAGCAGGGAGCAGATGATTTACAAACAACTTTGAAAGCAGTAGAAGCGCAATTTGGTTCGTACTTACATGAGGTAAAGTGGCTCAATATGGGGGGCGGACACCACATCACAAGAGAAGGTTACGATGTGGATTTGCTGATTTCTGAAATCAAACGTATCCGAGAAACTTACAATCTTGAAATCTATATCGAGCCGGGTGAAGCCATTGCGCTCAATGCAGGTTATCTAGCAACTGAGGTATTAGATATTGTCGAAAACGGTATGGAAATCTTGGTTTTAGACGCCTCCGCGACCTGCCATATGCCTGACGTACTTGAGATGCCCTATCGTCCACCTTTGAGAAATGGCTCTGAGGCACAGGAAAAAGCCCATACCTATAGACTTTCTTCTAATACCTGTCTGACAGGCGATGTGATTGGTGATTATAGCTTTGAAAATCCAGTTCAAATCGGTGATAGACTTTATTTTGAAGACATGGCTATTTATTCTTTTGTCAAAAATAATACCTTTAATGGTATTGGATTGCCAAGTCTCTATCTCATGGACGAACAGGGAGACTGCAACTTAGTCAAATCTTTTGGTTATCAAGACTTTAAAGGGAGATTATCATGATGGACAGTCCAAAAAAATTAGGCTATCACATGCCAGCAGAGTACGAACCCCATCATGGTACCCTCATGATATGGCCGACTCGACCAGGTTCATGGCCTTTTCAAGGAAAAGCTGCTAAAAGAGCATTTAGTCAGATTATCAAAACCATAGCAGAAGGAGAAAGAGTCTATCTTTTGGTGGACCAAGACTACTTAGCTGAAGCCCAAGACTACCTTGGAGATAGCGCTGTTTATTTAGACATTCCTACCAATGATGCCTGGGCGCGTGATACAGGTCCAACTATTCTTGTCAATGATAAAAGAGAAAAGTTGGCAGTCGATTGGGCTTTTAATGCCTGGGGTGGCACCTATGATGGTCTTTATCAAGATTATGAAGATGATGACCAAGTAGCCAGTCGTTTTGCTGAGGCCTTGGAAATGCCTGTTTACGATGCTAAGCCTTTCGTCCTTGAAGGCGGAGCCATTCATAGCGATGGTCAAGGAACCATTCTTGTGACTGAAAGTTGCCTTCTAAGCCCTGGACGCAATCCTCATCTAAGTAAAGAGGAAATCGAGAGTACCTTATTAGAGAGCCTTGGTGCTGAAAAAGTTATCTGGCTTCCTTATGGTATTTATCAGGATGAAACCAATGAACACGTTGACAATGTTGCTGCCTTTGTTGGTCCTGCAGAACTTGTCTTGTCTTGGACGGACGACGAAAGTGATCCTCAATATGCCATGTCAAAAGCAGATCTCGAACTCTTAGAGCAAGAGACAGATGCAAAAGGACGGAAGTTTACCATTCATAAACTTCCAATTCCAGCTCTTCATCAAGTTGTAACCGAAGAGGATCTGCCAGGCTACATCTATGAAGAAGGAGAAGAAGAGCGATACGCAGGTGAACGACTAGCAGCTTCCTACGTAAACTTTTATATCGCCAACAAGGCAGTCTTGGTTCCACAGTTCGAGGATGTCAATGACCAAGTGGCCTTAGATATCCTCAGTAAGTGTTTCCCAGACCGTAAAGTTGTCGGAATACCAGCCAGAGATATTCTTTTAGGTGGTGGCAATATCCACTGTATCACCCAACAAATCCCAGAATAGGAGAAAAAGATGAGAAATGTAAGAGTTGCAGCCATTCAGATGCAATGTGCCAAGGATGTGGCAACAAATATTCAAACAGCGGAGCGTTTAGTACGTCAGGCTGCAGAACAAGGTGCACAAATTATCCTTTTACCCGAATTGTTTGAACGTCCCTATTTCTGTCAGGAACGTCAGTATGACTACTACCAACATGCCCAGTCGGTGACAGACAATACAGCCATTCAGCATTTTAAGGTGATTGCTAAGGAACTAAAAGTTGTTTTACCAATCAGTTTCTATGAAAAAGATGGCAATGTCTTGTATAACTCTATTGCCGTCATTGATGCAGATGGAGAAGTGCTGGGCGTTTATCGAAAGACCCACATACCAGATGACCATTACTATCAAGAAAAATTCTATTTCACGCCTGGCAATACAGGTTTCAAGGTCTGGGATACTCGCTATGCTAAGATTGGGATCGGTATCTGTTGGGATCAATGGTTCCCTGAAACAGCCCGTTGTCTTGCATTGAATGGTGCTGAATTGCTCTTTTATCCAACTGCTATTGGCTCTGAGCCTATCCTAGATACGGACAGTTGTGGTCATTGGCAACGTACCATGCAAGGACACGCAGCAGCAAATATTGTCCCAGTTATTGCAGCCAATCGTTATGGTTTGGAGGAAGTCACTCCTAGTGAGGAAAATGGTGGACAGAGTTCCAGTCTTGACTTCTACGGTTCATCCTTTATGACGGATGAAACAGGAGCTATTCTAGAGCGAGCTGAAAGACAAGGAGAAGCTGTTCTGTTAGCTACTTATGATCTTGACAAGGGAGCAGGCGAACGCCTAAACTGGGGCTTGTTTCGAGATAGAAGACCAGAAATGTATCGACGAATTACGGACTAGTAGGGGAGAAATGAGAGATTTATTATGCTAGACTCGTTTTTACTAGCAACTATAAGATACTAGGTCATCTAGCAAGTGAATTTTACATTTTAACCCTCTAAGGCTTTCTCGCGCTTTAATGCGAGGAGCTTTTCTATTTAAGCTTTATCAATAAAACATGCTATAATAGTTGCAGAAAGGTTGGTATTTATGGCTAGGATATTGGTTATTGAAGACAATAGTGACATTCAAGAGATTTTGCGAACACTTCTTACTGAGGAGCATGAGGTAATTCAAGCCTTTTCCGGTACAGAAGGAATCATGCGTTTTGACCAAGGTGGGATTGAGCTCGTTTTGCTAGATATCATGCTTCCTGGGAAAAATGGGGATCAGGTTTTAAAAGCCATCAGGGAACAAAGTCAAACTCCAGTCATTATGCTAACGGCTTTGAGCGATAAGAAGCTAATCAGTCAATATCTCTTAGATGGTGCCAATGATTACATAGTGAAACCTTTTGATTTGGATGAAGTCTTTGCTAGAGTTACTGTTCAGTTACGCCAAAGTGCAGAAAAACAGCCTGTGGAAATAGTAAAAACTGAAAATCTGCCACAAAACTTGAAAAATATCCAGTTTGATGCAGAAAGTTTTGAAATCAAAAATAACCAGGAAACGATTCGCCTTGCCAAGAAAGAATGCTTGATTCTCCAAACTCTCCTTAAACATCCTAAGAAAATTTTCACCAAGGAAGAACTGTATGAATTGGTCTGGGAGGAGAGCTACCTACCTGGAGATAATACCCTCAATACGCATTTGAGTAATCTTCGTAAAAAATTAAACCAGCTTGACCCAAATCAAGAATATATTGAAACCATCTGGGGCGTTGGGGTAAGATTAAAAGGAGACAAGCAATGACCTACATGATAATTTTTGTCCTACTAGTACTCCTAATTATTTTATCGATTGCATTGATTCGCTACCATCTAGCACTTAAAAACTTGAGTCAACAGATTGAAGACAAGATTCTCACAGGTAGTATGAAAAGAGTCGGAGTCAGCATTTTTTCCAAACATTTTTTACATCTCTACCAGCAGATTGATAATCTATTTCAGGAAGTGGAACAATCTCGATTGGTTATGAAAAGGGAAAAACAGACTCTGGATATGGCCATCAGCAATATCGCCCATGATATTCGGACGCCTTTGACTATCGCTTCAGGCTACACGCAACAATTGATAAAGTCTCCTGAAAACCAAGCAGAAACCCTACAAAAAATTGCCAATCATCTTGATTTAGTTTCCAAACGTTTGGAGGCACTCCTAGAATATCGTCGTTTGATGGAAGGGGCTGTCAAACCGAAACTGGAAGAAGTGGATTTTTCAACTTTTATCACCAAAAAGACTCTGGCTTATTATGATGTTTTTCAAGCGGCGAATATCACGCTTGATTTTAAGGTTGAAGATGATTTAAAAATGAGAACTGATGAAGACTTGCTGGATCGAATTTTACAAAATCTGCTTGGAAATGTCCTCAAACATGGCAAGGAAGAAGCGCGTCTATCTTTGAGAAAGGAAAAGGGACAGCTTGTCTTAGAGATTGCAAACCTTGTCAAACAGCCCATCAAAAAAATAGAAAATCTCAGCAACCGTTTTTATTCTGAAAATCTATCTGATACGGAAGAATCCTCTGGTTTAGGCCTTTATATCACTGAGGAATTATGTCATCTTCTCGGTGCAGAGATGAAACTAAGCACAGATGGACAGTGGTTATCGGTTTGTATTTACTTTTAACGAAAAGGAACCTCCTCTGTAGGCTAGAGGAGGTCTTTTTTTATAGACTTTTCTTTTTGAAAACTATCAATCCACTTATATTAAAGATTACAATAACAGCTAAGCTACCTATAAATGTGTAGAGAATTGACTCACTATTAGCAGTCATAGCATAAGTAAATTGCAATGATAAATATGGCAAAATTTTGATACTTGGAAAAATGAGCATTGGCATAGAAAGTAAGATCGAGCTGACAAAATAACCAATAAATACTGCAAGATAAGAATGGCTAACATAGAGAATAAAGGAAACAATGGAAAGCCAAGCAAGGAGGCAAAATAATTGAAGGAAAATGGTTATCAGTAGATTTCCGATAAAGCCATCAGGCATAGTTCCAAATCCATTTAAGATAGTTGCTGGAACAAAGGCAATCACAAGACTGATGATAAGTTGCAAAAGTGCAATACAAGCCACTACAAAGGCTTTAGCAAGGAAAAACTCTGTACGAGAAACACCTACTGTCAAACTATTTTTATAGAGCTTTCCGATTAAATCAACTCCGAGAACGAGGCAGGCTAGGATGATGCAGAGAAAAACGAGGTTTGAACCTTGACTAGATGCGTTGATCAGGGCTTGTACACCATTCCAACCTTGGGTTGGAATTTCTGATTCTTCTGCCTGGATTGCCATCAGATGACCCGTAGCTCCTATACTTGCACCCATTAGCATGAGAGCAAAGAGAATGAACTCTGTAATCCAGAATCCTTTGGAACGGAAAAGACGGTAAAAGTCTGCTTGAATGGTATGTATCATGATTTTCCTCCTATTCGACCAATTGAGTGAAGTATTCTTCTAGGTTTTGACGGGCATAGTAAATCTCGTCAATGTCAACATCTGCCAAAGTTAATTCCTTGAGAATCTGTTTGACATCTTGTTCCTGACCAAAGATGTGGATTTCATTCTCAGGATTGACAACCTTGAACTGGAGCTGGATTTGTTCTTTCAATACTTGACAAGCTTTCTCTTGGTCGGCTGTCTTAAGCACAATATAATCCTCACTTAGTGTTTCAAATTCAGCCTTGCTGATTTCACGGATAATCTTGCCTTGATCTAAAATACCAAAACGATTAGCTACGAGGTAGAGTTCTGACAAGATATGGCTAGAGATGAGAATGGTTATCCCTTTTTCTTGATTGAGCCGTTGAATCATTAGTCGAAATTCTTTGATACCGATTGGGTCAAGACCGTTGATAGGTTCATCTAAGATCAGGAAGTCTGGTTTGGATAGAAGGGCAATGGCGATACCAAGTCTTTGTTTCATTCCTAGCGAGAAATCACGAAAGACTTTCTTACCTGTATCTGACAAACCTACATAGTCCAGCGTTTCTCGAATGACTTGATCAGCATTTGGAATATGACGAATCATACAGTAATATTTCAGATTTTGATAGGCTGTTAAGTGATTATGAGCTACAGGCGATTCGATAACAGAACCTACTCGAGATAGAGCCTTGGTCCACTCATTTTCCGTTTGGCTAGAGAAGAGGGAAACAGTCCCTTTATCCGCAAACAGTAGTTGCGTAATGATTTTTATCAAGGTGGTTTTCCCAGCTCCGTTCTTTCCAATAAGTCCATAAATATCTCCCTCTCTTATCGTTAAATGAAGATTCTGAAGAATAGCTTGTTTGTCAAAGTTTTTGGACAATCCATGAATATCAAGTACTGTTTTCATGATTCTCTCCTTTTGATTTATTTTGTTAACTTTAGTATAAAGCATAGAAATCAAAGAAAGCTCAAGGATTTCTAAAGAGTTTCTAAAGTTTTAGGAATTCTTAAATATCAAAACCCAGTTGATATGAACTGGGCTTCTTTACTATAAAATATATTTCTCAATGGCACGCGCAACGCCGTCTTCTTCGTTGCTGGCTGTAACAGCATCCGCAAGAGATTTGACATAATCGCTGGCATTTCCCATAGCAATACCAAGCCCTGCAAACTGGAGCATTTCGATATCGTTATTAGCATCGCCCATAGCCATAATCTCTGAGGAATCAATCTTCAAAATATCTGCTAGTCGAGAAAGAGCAGTAGCCTTTGTCGTACCAAGTGGCATGGCTTCATAAATAACAGGCTGTGAACGAACTCCACTAAATCGTTGACAGAGTTCCCCAGCAAAACGCTCTTCAAAATCGTCTGTTTGCTCTCTGGTGCCCAAAAACATCCCTTGGAACATCCGGTACTTGCCACTAGTCGCTTCCTCAAGAGAAATTTCAGTCAGGTCTGAAAAGACTAGTTTAGCATCATTTTGAACAATTTCATTAGGCTTGCCACCGAGGACAAAATAATGAGTCTCGTCAAAAAGTGTCAACTGAACCTCACTTTTTTCAGCAAGCTCATAGAGGTATTCGATGTCAGCTGGACTGAGTTCTTGCCAGTCGACTAGCCCCCAATCACTTGTCTGGTGAGTTGAACAACCGTTGTTAACAATCACATACTCATTCTGGAGATCAAGCCCCAGTTTTTGATAGTAGGGGAGGACACCAAAAAGCGGGCGACCTGTACAGAGAACCAGTTTGACACCTTTTTCAATAGCTTGGTGAATAGCAGTAATATGAGCTTGTGGGATTTCCTTGGCTTCATTGAGGAGGGTTCCGTCCATATCCAAGGCTAGTAGTTTAATCATAAGACTTCCTTCTTTATCTTTTGGTATTATTATAGCATATTTTGGAGAAGAAATTGATAGAAAGCTTGGGGCTAATTGATTTTACAGTTTAGGATGTTTTGATAACAATTCATGATTTGAAGAGGATATTTGGCCAAGATATGCTATACTAAAATTGTCAATGTTGCAACTAGACAAGCATAAAAAAACTAGCTTAAAATAGTTTTTTTGTAAGTAGGTATGAGTATCAGATTACTCAACTAATCTAAACAATAACGGAGGAAATATATCATGATTTTAATGACAAAAAATATAAATCTAACAAATGAAGAATTAGAGCTGATACAAGGTGGAGCAGATCCCTATGGAAAAGAACCTAATGGTTATTTTCCTTGGCAAATAGAGCCGGTATTAACTATGCCGGTTCATGGATTTTGTCCCAGAGGAACCTATGATTTAGGATATATTGGAGGAGGCAATCATCTTTGCAAAGGAAGTCCTGTGAGATTTTAAGTAAAATTTATTAGGAATATGGAGAAAACAGAGGATTTAATATGAAAAAACGGATTATTCAGATTTTACTAGCATTGTCCTTAATTTTTTACAACTCAACTTGGTTTTGGAGGCTTTTCAATCATCTCGCAAAGCCTTATCTACCAGCAAGTCGTGAGTTTTTTCAGATTCTACTTTTGCTGGAAAGTGGTGTTCTTTTGTCAGCAGTCATCTATCTACTAGTTTTTGCAGGAAAGAAGACTTTTCATTTCAAGTGGCAGCTGAGGTACTTTATCTACCTTTTACTGGCCTACATCATGTCGTATATGTCGGACTTCTTCTTGTCTTATTTCATACCCTCGACTTCAAATCAAATCTCTTTGAATGAAACGATAGAAATGATGGGGAGACAGGAATTACCCTATTTCTTGCTCATAGCTTGCTTCATCGGCCCTATTGCTGAGGAATTGATTTATCGCGGTGTGCTTATGACAACCTTTTTCAAAAACTCACCTTGGTACGGAGATGTCTTGCTTTCTGCTATTATTTTCGGTTATATTCATATCAATTTCGCTTTAACTCCTCTTGCTTTTTTCATTTATGCTAGCGGAGGGCTTATTTTGGCTCTATTGTATCGCATGACAAAAAATCTCTACTATCCAATACTAGTTCATATTCTCATAAATATCACTGCTTTCTGGAATGTGTGGTTACTCCTATTTTCAGGAAGTTAGCTTACTAAAACAATGTCGGAACTTTCCGGCATTTTCTTTTCGATATTGGAGTGGTGTGTATCCAGTTATTTTTTTGAATTGATTTTGAAAATAAGATTGGCTTGAGAAATGCAGATAGTGAAGATAGTTAAGAAGGTTAAGAAGAATAGGATGTTCTTTTTTCCTTTTTGGAAAACTTCTAAAATATGGTATAATGAAAAGATAAAGAAGTTGGGGGTAGAAGATGAATATTCAACAATTACGCTATGTTGTTGCCATCGCGAATAGCGGTACTTTCCGTGAAGCTGCTGAAAAGATGTATGTCAGCCAGCCGAGTCTGTCTATTTCTGTTCGTGATTTGGAAAAAGAGTTGGGCTTTAAGATTTTCCGTCGGACCAGTTCAGGGACTTTCTTGACCCGTCGTGGTATGGAATTCTATGAAAAAGCGCAAGAATTAGTTAAAGGATTTGATATTTTTCAAAATCAGTATGCCAATCCTGAGGAAGAAAAGGATGAATTTTCCATTGCCAGTCAGCACTATGACTTCTTGCCACCAACTATTACAGCCTTTTCAGAGCGCTATCCTGATTATAAGAACTTCCGTATTTTTGAATCAACTACTGTTCAAATCTTAGATGAAGTAGCTCAAGGGCATAGTGAGATTGGGATTATCTACCTCAACAATCAAAATAAAAAGGGGATTATGCAGCGGGTTGAAAAGCTAGGTCTTGAGGTCATTGAATTGATTCCCTTTTATACCCATATTTATCTCCGTGAGGGGCATCCTTTGGCTCAGAAAGAAGAATTGGTCATGGAGGATTTAGCAGATCTACCAACGGTTCGTTTCACTCAAGAGAAAGACGAGTACCTTTATTATTCAGAGAACTTTGTTGATACCAGTGCGAGCTCACAGATGTTTAATGTGACAGACCGTGCTACCTTGAATGGTATTTTGGAGCGGACGGACGCTTATGCAACAGGTTCTGGTTTTTTAGATAGTGACAGTGTGAATGGCATCACAGTTATTCGTCTCAAGGATAACCTAGATAATCGCATGGTCTATGTTAAACGTGAAGAAGTGGAGCTTAGTCAAGCTGGAACTCTTTTCGTAGAAGTCATGCAAGAATATTTTAATCAGAAGAGGAAATCATGAAAAAAAGAGGAATAGTGGCAGTTATTGTACTGCTTTTGATTGCGCTGGATCAGTTGATTAAATCCTATATCGTCCAGCAGATTCCCCTAGGTGAAGTGCGCTCTTGGATTCCCAATTTCGTTAGCTTGACCTACCTGCAAAATAGAGGTGCTGCCTTTTCTATTCTACAAGATCAGCAGTTCTTATTTGCTATCATTACACTTGTCGTTATGGTAGGTGCCATCTGGTATCTACATAAACACATGGAGGACTCACTCTGGATGGTCTTGGGTTTGACCTTGATTATTGCAGGTGGTCTTGGAAACTTTATTGACAGAATTAGTCAGGGCTTTGTTGTGGATATGTTTCATGTGGACTTTATCAATTTTGCAATTTTCAATGTGGCAGATAGCTATCTGACTGTTGGAGTGATTATTTTATTGATTGCAATGCTAAAAGAGGAAATAAATGGAAATTAAAATTGAAACTAGCGGCCTGCGTTTAGATAAGGCTTTGTCGGATTTGACAGAATTATCACGCAGTCTTGCGAATGAACAAATTAAATCAGGGCAGGTCTTGGTCAATGGCCAAGTCAAGAAAGCTAAATACACAGTCCAAGAGGGCGATGTCGTCACTTACCATGTGCCAGAACCAGAGGTATTAGAGTATGTGGCTGAGGATATTCCGCTAGAAATAGTCTACCAAGATGAGGATGTATCTGTCGTTAACAAACCTCAGGGGATGGTTGTGCATCCGAGTGCTGGTCATACCAGTGGGACCCTAGTAAATGCCCTCATGTATCATATTAAGGACTTGTCGGGTATCAATGGGGTTCTGCGTCCGGGAATCGTTCACCGTATTGATAAGGATACGTCAGGCCTTCTTATGATTGCTAAAAATGATGAGGCGCATCTAGGACTTGCTCAAGAACTCAAGGATAAAAAGTCTCTTCGCAAATATTGGGCGATTGTTCATGGAAATCTGCCTAATGATCGTGGTGTGATTGAAGCTCCGATTGGCCGTAGTGAAAAAGACCGTAAGAAACAGGCTGTGACGGCTAAAGGGAAGCCTGCAGTGACTCGTTTCCACGTTTTGGAACGCTTTGGTGATTACAGCTTGGTGGAGTTGCAGCTGGAGACAGGGCGTACCCATCAAATCCGTGTTCACATGGCTTATATTGGTCATCCAGTCGCTGGTGATGAAGTCTATGGTCCTCGTAAGACTTTAAAAGGACATGGCCAATTTCTCCATGCCAAGACGCTAGGATTTACTCATCCGAGAACAGGTGAGACCATGGAATTTACAGCAGATATCCCAGATATTTTTAAGGAAACATTGGAGAGATTGAGGAAGTAAGAATGAAGTGTAAAAAGAAGTCCGGTATAATTATGGTAACTGCAATCTTAATCATAATATATATATATATATATATAACGGGTTAACGCTAGAAAAATATTTTGGCTTTTCCAGTAATAAAATACATTTTGTTAATGTACTGACTGCAGGAAGTGATGCTATTATTTTGGAAAGTAATGGTCATTTTGCCATGATTGATGTAGGAGAAGATTATGATTTTCCTGATGGTAGTAATCCTAAATATCCTTTGAGACCAGGAATCGGTACTTCTTATAAGCATGTAATGACCGATAGAGTATTCCGTCATTTGAAGGAATTGGGTGCCCGAAAACTTGATTTTATTTTGGTAACCCATACCCACAGTGACCATATTGGAAATATGGATGAAATATTAGATAAATACCCTGTTGATCGTATTTATATGAAAAGATATGATGATAGTCGTATAACTGATAAAAATCGTTTGTGGGATAATCTCTACGGATATGATAATGCGATTAAAGCTGCAAATCGTAATGGGGTGAAATTGATTCAAGATATTTCAAATGAAGAATCCCGTTTTACAATGGGAGACATGGATATTCAGCTCTATAATTATGAAAATGAATATGATGAGAATGGAAATCTTAAACCTGTTTGGGACGATAATTCCAATTCCTTGATTAGTGTAGTCAAAGTCAATGGCAAGAAAATTTACCTTGGGGGCGACTTAGATAATGTTCATGGAGCAGAAGACAAGTATGGTCCTCTTATTGGAAAAGTTGATTTGATGAAGTTTAATCATCATAAGGATACCGAAAAATCAAATACAAAAAACTTTATATTAAATCTATCTCCAGAAATCATAGTGCAGACAAGTGATGCTGTTCCAGGTTTTTATGATAGTCCTATTGTAGACAACCCTGAATATATAGCATGGTTAGATAGTTTAGGGATAAAGCGAATAAATGCAGCTAGTACAGAATATGATGCAACTGTTTTTGATATTAGACAAAATGGCATAGTTGATATAAGTAAACAATATAAAAAAATACCATCGTTTGTTTCGGGATGGCATCAGAAATCTAATGGCGATTGGTGGTACCAAGCACCAGATTCTACAGGAAATTATTCTATCGGTTGGAACGAAATTGATGGAAAAAGATATTATTTTAATCAAAAAGGAATTCTAATAGAGCAATAATGAAAAAGAAATTGATTAGTTTAGCACTTGCAGGCGCTTTTTTAGGCTTGTCATGGTATGGAAATGTTCAAGCTCAAGAAAGTTCAGGAAATAAAATCCACTTTATCAATGTTCATGAAGGTGGCAGTGATGCGATTATTCTTGAAAGCAATGGACATTTTGCCATGGTGGATACAGGAGAAGATTATGATTTCCCAGATGGAAGTGATTCTCGCTATCCATGGAGAGAAGGAATTGAAACGTCTTATAAGCATGTTCTAACAGACCGTGTCTTTCGTCGTTTGAAGGAATTGGGTGTTCAAAAACTTGATTTTATTTTGGTGACCCATACCCACAGTGATCATATTGGAAATGTTGATGAATTACTGCAAACCTATCCAGTTGACCGAGTCTATCTTAAGAAATATAGTGATAATCGTATTACTAATTCTGAACGTCTATGGGATAATCTGTACGGTTATGATAAGGTTTTACAGACTGCTTCAGAAAAAGGTGTTTCAGTTATTCAAAACATCACACAGGAAGATGCTCATTTTCAGTTTGGGGACATGGATATTCAACTCTATAACTATGAAAATGAAACTGATTCATCAGGTGAATTAAAGAAAATTTGGGATGACAATTCCAATTCCCTGATTAGTGTAGTGAAAGTCAATGGCAAGAAAATTTACCTTGGGGGCGACTTAGATAATGTGCATGGAGCGGAAGATAAGTATGGACCTCTTATTGGAAAAGTTGATTTGATGAAGTTTAATCATCACCATGATACAAACAAATCAAATACCAAGGATTTCATTAAAAATTTGAGTCCGAGTTTGATTGTTCAAACTTCGGATAGTCTACCTTGGAAAAATGGTGTTGATAGTGAGTATGTTAATTGGCTCAAAGAACGAGGAATTGAGAGGATCAACGCAGCCAGCAAAGACTATGATGCAACAGTTTTTGATATTCGAAAAGACGGTTTAGTAAACATTTCAACTTCCTACAAGCCGATTCCAAGTTTTCAAGCTGGTTGGCATAAGAGTGCGTATAGGAATTGGTGGTATCAAGCACCTGATTCTACAGGAGAGTATGCTGTCGGTTGGAATGAAATCGAAGGTGAATGGTATTACTTTAACCAAACGGGTATCTTGTTACAGAATCAATGGAAAAAATGGAACAATCATTGGTTCTATTTGACAGACTCTGGTGCTTCTTCTAAAAATTGGAAGAAAATTGATGGAATCTGGTATTATTTCAACAAAGAAAATCAGATGGAAATTGGTTGGGTAAATACTGGAGGTCAGAATTATTATTTATCCAAGGATGGTTCGCTGCAAACAGGTTGGCTTCAATATAAGGGGCAATGGTATTACTTTGCTCAATCAGGAGAAATGAAAACGGGCTGGGTAAAAGATAAAGAAACTTGGTACTATATGAATTCTACTGGTATTATGAAGACAGGTGAAATAGAAGTTGCAGGTCAACATTACTATCTAGAAGAATCAGGAGCTATGAAGCAAGGCTGGCTTAAAAAGGCAAACGATTGGTATTTCTATAAGGAAGACGGTTCACGAGCTGTGGGTTGGATCAAGGACAAGGATAAATGGTACTTCTTGAAAGAAAATGGTCAATTGCTTGTGAACGGTAAGACACCAGAAGGCTATACTGTTGATTCAAGTGGTGCCTGGTTAGTGGATGTTCCGGTAGAGAAATCTGCTACAATTAAAACTACAAGTAATTCAGAAATAAAAGAATCTAAAGAAGTAGTGAAAAAGGATCTTGAAAATCAAGAAACGAGTCAACATGAAAGTGTTGCAAGTTCATCAACTAGGCAAGATTTTACTTCATCAACTTCAAAAAGCTCTGAGACGAGTACAAACAAATCGGAATCAGAACAGTAGTAAAAAAGAAGGTTTTAGGGCCTTCTTTTTCTATCAACTCTTTTCTATTTCCTGTCATTCATGTTATAATGGATGAATATGAAGAATCGGAGTGAGACTATGAAATACAAACGGATTGTCTTTAAGGTGGGGACTTCTTCTCTGACAAATGAGGATGGAAGTTTATCACGTAGTAAGGTAAAGGCTATTACCCAGCAGTTGGCTATGTTGCACGAGGCTGGTCATGAATTGATTTTGGTGTCGTCAGGTGCCATTGCGGCTGGTTTTGGGGCCTTAGGATTTAAAAAGCGTCCGACTAAGATTGCTGATAAGCAGGCTTCAGCAGCGGTAGGGCAAGGGCTTTTGTTGGAAGAATACACGACCAATCTTCTCTTGCGCCAAATCGTTTCTGCACAAATCTTGCTGACCCAGGACGACTTTGTGGATAAGCGTCGTTATAAAAATGCCCATCAAGCCTTGTCAGTTCTACTTAGCCGTGGGGCGATTCCTATTATTAACGAGAATGACAGTGTCGTCATTGATGAGCTCAAGGTCGGGGACAATGACACTCTAAGTGCCCAGGTAGCAGCTATGGTCCAAGCAGATCTTTTGGTCCTCTTGACAGACGTAGACGGTCTATATACAGGAAATCCTAATTCAGATCCAAGAGCAAAACGCTTGGAGAAAATCGAGACTATCAATCGTGAGATTATTGATATGGCCGGTGGAGCAGGTTCGTCTAATGGTACAGGGGGCATGTTAACCAAAATCAAAGCTGCAACTATCGCGACGGAATCAGGAGTTCCTGTTTATATCTGCTCATCCTTGAAGTCAGATGCCATGATTGAGGCAGCTGAGGAGACCAAGGATGGTTCCTACTTTGTTGCTCAAGAGAAAGGACTTCGTACCCAGAAACAATGGCTGGCCTTTTATGCTCAGAGTCAAGGTTCTATTTGGGTTGATAAAGGGGCTGCAGAAGCTCTCTCCCAACATGGAAAGAGTCTTCTCTTATCTGGTGTTGTTGAAGCAGAAGGAGCCTTTTCTTACGGTGATATCGTGACAGTATTTGACAAGGAAAGTGGAAAATCACTTGGAAAAGGGCGTGTGCAATTTGGTGCATCTGCTTTGGAGGATATGTTGCGTTTTCAAAAAGCCAAGGGGGTCTTGATTCACCGTGATGACTGGATTTCCATTACTCCTGAAATCCAACTACTCTTTACAGAATTTTAGAGGTAAACTATGGTAAGTACACAAGAACAATTTGAACAGGTACAGGCTGTTAAAAAATCAATCAATACAGCTAGTGAAGACGTGAAAAACCAAACCTTGCTAGCCATGGCTGATCACTTAGTAGCTGCTACAGAGGAAATTTTAGCAGCCAATGCCCTTGATATGGAAGCGGCCAAAGGTAAAATCTCAGATGTGATGCTGGATCGTCTTTATTTGGATGCAGGTCGTATAGAAGCGATGGCAACTGGTATTCGTGAAGTGGTTGCTTTACCAGATCCAATCGGTGAAGTTTTAGAAACAAGTCAGCTTGAAAATGGTTTGGTTATCACCAAGAAACGTGTGGCCATGGGTGTTATCGGTATAATCTATGAAAGCCGTCCAAATGTGACGTCTGATGCGGTTGCTTTGGCTCTTAAGAGTGGAAATGCAGTTGTTCTTCGTAGTGGTAAGGATGCCTATCAAACAGCACATGCTATTGTCACAGCCTTGAAGAAGGGCTTGGAGACGACTACTATTCACCCAGATGTGATTCAACTGGTGGAAGATACCAGCCGAGAAAGCAGCTATGCCATGATGAAGGCAAAGGGCTATCTAGACCTTCTCATTCCTCGTGGAGGAGCTGGTTTGATCAATGCCGTAGTTGAGAATGCTATCGTACCCGTTATCGAGACAGGAACTGGGATTGTCCATGTTTATGTCGATAAGGACGCAGATGACGACAAGGCACTGTCTATCATCAACAATGCTAAAACAAGTCGTCCTTCTGTCTGCAATGCCATGGAGGTTCTGCTGGTTCATGAAGACAAGGCAGCAAGCTTCCTTCCTCGCTTGGAGCAAGTTCTAGTTACAGAGCGTAAGGAAGCTGGACTGGAACCAATTCAATTCCGCTTGGATAGCAAAGCAAGTCAGTTTGTTTCAGGCCAAGCAGCTGAGGATCAAGACTTTGACACCGAGTTTTTGGACTATGTCCTAGCTGTTAAAGTAGTTTCAAGTCTTGAGGAAGCCGTCGAGCATATTGAAGCACACAGTACTCATCATTCGGATGCCATTGTGACGGAAAACGCTGCAGCTGCAGCTTACTTTACAGATCAAGTGGACTCTGCAGCGGTTTATGTCAATGCCTCAACTCGTTTCACAGATGGAGGCCAATTTGGTCTGGGTTGTGAAATGGGAATTTCTACTCAGAAACTGCACGCGCGTGGTCCAATGGGCTTAAAAGAATTGACTAGCTACAAGTATGTGGTTACTGGTGACGGACAGATAAGGGAGTAAGAGATGAAGATTGGATTTATCGGATTGGGGAATATGGGTGCTAGTTTGGCCAAGGCTGTTTTGCAGGCCAAGACGGGTGCTCAGATTCTCCTTGCCAATCGTAGCCAAGACAAGGTGGATGCTTTCATCGCCAACTTTGGTGGTCAGGCTTCCAGCAATGAAGAAATTTTTGCAGAAGCAGATGTGATTTTTCTAGGAGTTAAGCCTGCTCAGTTTTCTGAACTGCTTTCTCAATACCATACTATCCTTGAAAAGCGAGCATGTCTTCTTTTAATCTCCATGGCAGCTGGATTGACTTTAGAAAAACTAGCAAGTCTTATCCCAAATCAACACAGAATTATTCGTATGATGCCAAATACCCCTGCTTCTATTGGTCAAGGAGTCATTAGTTATACCTTGTCAGCCAACTGCCAAGCAGATGATAAGGAAGTCTTTTGTCAACTTTTACAACATGCCGGTTTATTGTTTGAAATCAGTGAAGGCTTAATCGATGCAGCGACAGGTCTTGCAGGCTGTGGGCCGGCCTTTGTCTATCTCTTTATTGAGGCCTTGGCAGATGCAGGTGTTCAGACTGGATTGCCACGAGAGACAGCATTGAAAATGGCGGCTCAAACTGTGGTAGGAGCTGGTCAATTGGTCCTAGAAAGCCAAGAGCATCCTGGAGTATTGAAAGACCAAGTCTGCAGCCCAGGAGGTTCGACTATCGCTGGTGTAGCAAGCTTAGAAGCGCATGCTTTTCGAGGAACAGTCATGGATGCAGTTCATCAAGCCTATAAACGAACACAAGAATTAGGTAAATAAGAGGTGGATTTGTCTGCCTCTTTTATGGTGGTTGATACTCTTCGAAAATCTCTTCAAACTGCGTCAGCTTCCATTTGCAACCTCAAAACAGTGTTTTGATTTTCATTGAGTATGAAATGAGAAGACAAAAAAGATTGTCACAAACCTCTATTTTTTTGATAGAATAGAAGTAGTAAAAAAGAAATGAGTTAGACATGTCAAAAGGATTTTTAGTCTCTCTTGAGGGACCAGAGGGAGCAGGAAAGACCAGTGTTTTAGAGGCTCTGCTCCCAATTTTAGAGGAAAAAGGGGTAGAGGTGCTGACGACCCGTGAACCTGGCGGAGTCTTGATTGGGGAGAAGATTCGGGAAGTAATTTTGGATCCAAGTCATACTCAGATGGATGCGAAGACAGAGTTGCTTCTTTATATTGCCAGTCGCAGACAGCACTTGGTGGAAAAAGTTCTTCCAGCACTTGAAGCTGGCAAGTTGGTCATTATGGACCGCTTCATCGATAGTTCGGTTGCCTATCAGGGATTTGGTCGTGGCTTGGACATTGAAGCCATTGACTGGCTTAACCAGTTTGCGACAGATGGCCTCAAACCCGATTTGACACTCTATTTTGATATTGAGGTGGAAGACGGACTGGCTCGCATTGCTGCTAATAGCAATCGTGAGGTCAATCGTTTGGACTTGGAAGGGTTGGACTTGCATAAAAAAGTCCGTCACGGTTACCTTTCTCTTCTGGATAAAGAGGGAAATCGCATTGTCAAGATTGATGCTAGTCTTCCTTTTGAGCAAGTTGTGGAAACTACCAAGGCTGTCTTGTTTGACAGAATGGGCTTGGCCAAATGAAACAAGATCAACTAAAGGCTTGGCAGCCAGATCAGTTTGACCGCTTTGTCCGTATCTTGGAGCAAGACCAGCTCAATCATGCCTACCTCTTTTCAGGTTTCTTTGGAAGTTTGGAAATGGCGCAATTTTTAGCTAAGAGCCTCTTTTGTACGGATAAAGTTGGCGTCTTACCATGTGAGAAATGCCGAAATTGCAAGCTGATTGAACAGGAAGAGTTTCCAGATGTCACCTTGATTAAGCCAGTTAATCAGGTCATTAAGACAGAACGCATTCGGGAATTGGTGGGTCAGTTTTCCCAAGCAGGGATTGAAAGTCAGCAACAGGTCTTTATTATCGAGCAAGCTGAGAAAATGCATCCTAACGCAGCCAATTCTTTGCTCAAGGTCATCGAAGAACCCCAGAGTGAGGTTTATATTTTCTTCTTGACTAGCGATGAGGAAAAGATGTTGCCGACAATCCGAAGTCGGACCCAGATTTTTCACTTTAAAAAGCAAGAAGAGAAGCTCATCTTGCTCTTAGAACAAATGGGGCTGGTTAAGAAAAAAGCAACTCTATTAGCCCAGTTTAGTCAATCGCGAGCTGAAGCAGAAAAGTTAGCCAATCAGGCAAGTTTTTGGACCTTGGTCGATGAAAGTGAACGCCTGCTGACTTGGTTAGTAGCTAAGAAAAAAGAAAGTTATTTGCAAGTTGCCAAACTAGCTAGCTTGGCAGATGACAAGGAAAAGCAGGATCAGGTTTTACGGATTCTTGAAGTGCTCTGTGGGCAGGACCTCTTGCAAGCAAGAGTAAGGGTGATTCTACAAGATTTGCTAGAAGCTAGAAAAATGTGGGAAACTAATGTCAGCTTTCAAAATGCCATGGAATATCTGGTCTTGAAAGAAATATAAACTAAAAAATGAATGATAAAGAAAGGAAAGGGCTGGTTTATGGACAAAAAAGAATTATTTGACGCGCTGGATGATTTTTCCCAACAGTTATTGGTAACCTTAGCTGATGTGGAAGCCATCAAGAAAAATCTCAAGAGCTTGGTAGAAGAAAATACAGCTCTTCGCTTGGAAAATTCTAAGTTGCGCGAACGCTTAGGTGAGGTGGAAGCAGATGCTCCCGTCAAGGCCAAGCATGTTCGTGAAAGTGTTCGTCGCATTTACAAAGACGGATTTCACGTATGTAATGATTTTTATGGACAACGTCGAGAACAGGACGAAGAATGTATGTTCTGTGACGAGTTGTTATACAGGGAGTAAACATGCAGATTCAAAAAAGTTTTAAGAGGCAGTCTCCCTATGGCAAGCTGTATCTAGTGGCAACACCGATTGGCAATCTAGATGATATGACCTTTCGCGCCATCCAAACCCTGAAAGAAGTGGACTGGATTGCGGCTGAGGACACGCGCAATACAGGTCTATTGCTCAAGCATTTTGACATTTCTACCAAGCAGATTAGTTTTCATGAGCACAATGCCAAGGAAAAGATTCCTGATTTGATTGGTTTCCTGAAAGCAGGGAAAAGTATTGCTCAAGTATCCGATGCGGGTCTGCCTAGTATCTCAGACCCTGGTCATGATTTGGTTAAGGCAGCTATTGAGGAAGAAATTGCGGTTGTCACAGTCCCAGGTGCTTCTGCAGGGATTTCTGCCTTGATTGCCAGTGGTTTAGCGCCACAGCCACATATCTTTTACGGCTTTTTACCAAGAAAATCAGGCCAGCAAAAGCAATTTTTCGATTTGAAAAAAGACTATTCTGAAACACAGATTTTCTATGAATCCCCCCATCGTGTGGCGGATACGTTGGAAAATATGCTAGAAGTCTACGATGATCGCTCGGTCGTCTTGGTCAGGGAATTGACCAAAATCTATGAAGAATACCAAAGAGGTACCATTTCTGAATTGCTGGAAAGCATTTCTGAAACGCCACTCAAGGGTGAATGCCTTCTCATCGTTGAAGGTGCCAGTCAGGATGTGGAAGAAAAAGACGAGGAAGATTTGTTCTTAGAAATCCAAGCCCGTATTCAGCAAGGCATGAAGAAAAATCAAGCTATCAAGGAAGTCGCTAAGATTTACCAGTGGAATAAAAGCCAGCTTTATGCTGCCTACCACGAATGGGAAGAAAATGACTAAACAGGGAAGTTTGCCTTCTTCCCTGTTTTTGTTATACTAGTAGAAGAAAAAAATAGAAAGATTTGTGGGTGTCAAACAGTCCAGTGGGGTGTTTTGATATGGACTTACGTCCCACCCAAAGAGGTATTAGTGTCGTGTCTCAATCTTATATCAATGTTATCGGTGCTGGTTTGGCAGGTTCTGAAGCAGCCTACCAAATTGCAGAACGTGGTATTCCAGTTAAACTTTATGAAATGCGTGGTGTCAAGTCAACACCTCAACACAAAACAGATAATTTTGCAGAGTTAGTTTGTTCTAATTCCTTGCGTGGGGATGCCTTGACTAATGCTGTTGGTCTCCTCAAGGAAGAAATGCGTCGCTTGGGTTCTGTTATCTTGGAATCTGCTGAAGCAACTCGTGTTCCTGCAGGAGGAGCGCTTGCGGTGGACCGTGATGGTTTCTCCCAAATGGTGACCGAAAAAGTGGCCAACCACCCCTTGATTGAAGTGGTGCGTGATGAAATTACAGAATTGCCGACAGATGTTATTACGGTTGTCGCTACTGGTCCTTTGACTAGCGATGCCTTGGCTGAAAAGATTCATGCCCTTAATGATGGCGATGGTTTCTATTTCTACGATGCGGCAGCGCCTATTATCGATGTCAACACTATCGATATGAGCAAGGTTTATCTCAAGTCTCGTTATGATAAGGGAGAAGCCGCTTATCTCAACGCTCCCATGACCAAGCAGGAGTTTATGGATTTCCATGAAGCCTTGGTCAATGCAGAAGAAGCACCGCTCAATTCCTTTGAAAAAGAAAAGTACTTTGAAGGCTGTATGCCTATCGAAGTTATGGCCAAACGTGGCATTAAAACTATGCTTTATGGTCCTATGAAACCAGTCGGTTTGGAGTATCCAGACGACTACACAGGACCTCGTGATGGAGAATTTAAAACACCTTATGCGGTTGTGCAACTTCGTCAGGATAATGCAGCTGGTAGCCTATACAATATTGTTGGTTTTCAGACCCACCTCAAATGGGGAGAACAAAAGCGTGTCTTCCAAATGATTCCAGGTCTTGAAAATGCCGAGTTTGTCCGTTATGGTGTTATGCATCGCAATTCTTACATGGATTCACCAAATCTTCTTGAGCAGACTTACCGTTCTAAGAAACAACCAAATCTCTTCTTTGCTGGTCAGATGACGGGTGTGGAAGGCTATGTTGAGTCCGCAGCGTCAGGATTAGTTGCGGGTATTAACGCTGCTCGTCTCTTCAAGGGAGAAAGCGAGGCTATTTTCCCAGAGACAACAGCGATTGGAAGTCTGGCTCATTACATCACCCATGCTGACAGCAAACATTTCCAACCAATGAATGTCAATTTTGGGATTATCAAGGAGTTGGAAGGCGAACGTATTCGTGATAAGAAGGCTCGTTATGAAAAAATTGCAGAGCGTGCCCTTAGTGACTTAGAGGAATTTTTAACGGTCTAATTTTTTTGAAAGAATTGCTCATGATACTATAAAAATCTTAGAAATTGTGATAAAATAGGTAGGATAAAAGAAGGAGAGTGAAAATGGCGAATCCCAAGTATAAACGTATTTTAATCAAGTTATCAGGTGAAGCCCTTGCCGGTGAACGTGGCGTAGGGATTGATATCCAAACAGTTCAAACAATCGCAAGAGAGATTCAAGAAGTTCATAGCTTAGGTATCGAAATTGCCCTTGTTATTGGTGGAGGAAATCTCTGGCGTGGAGAACCTGCTGCAGAGGCAGGAATGGACCGCGTTCAGGCAGATTACACAGGAATGCTTGGGACTGTTATGAATGCTCTTGTGATGGCAGATTCATTGCAACAAGTTGGGGTTGATACACGTGTGCAAACAGCTATTGCCATGCAACAAGTGGCAGAGCCTTATGTCCGTGGACGTGCCCTTCGTCATCTTGAAAAAGGCCGTATCGTTATCTTTGGTGCTGGAATTGGTTCACCTTACTTCTCAACAGATACAACAGCGGCCCTTCGTGCAGCTGAAATCGAAGCGGATGCTATCCTTATGGCTAAAAATGGCGTAGATGGTGTTTACAATGCCGATCCTAAGAAGGACAAGACAGCTGTTAAATTTGAAGAATTGACTCACCGTGACGTTATCAATAAAGGTCTTCGTATCATGGACTCAACAGCTTCAACCCTCTCAATGGACAACGACATTGACTTGGTTGTCTTTAACATGAACCAACCAGGTAACATCAAACGTGTCGTATTTGGCGAAAATATCGGAACAACAGTTTCAAATAATATTGAAGAAAAGGAATAAGAAAGATTATGGCTAACGCAATTATTGAAAAAGCTAAAGAGAGAATGACCCAATCTCACCACTCACTTGCTCGTGAATTTGGTGCTATCCGTGCCGGTCGTGCTAATGCAAGTTTGCTCGACCGTGTACATGTAGAATACTATGGAGTAGAGACTCCTCTTAACCAAATCGCTTCAATTACGATTCCAGAAGCGCGTGTTTTGTTGGTGACACCATTTGATAAGTCTTCATTGAAAGACATCGAACGTGCTTTGAACGCTTCTGATCTTGGTATCACACCAGCTAACGATGGTTCTGTGATTCGCTTGGTTATCCCAGCTCTAACAGAAGAAACTCGTCGTGATCTTGCTAAAGAAGTGAAGAAGGTCGGTGAGAGTGCTAAAGTGGCTGTCCGCAATATCCGTCGCGATGCTATGGATGAAGCTAAGAAACAAGAGAAAGCAAAAGAAATCACTGAAGACGAATTGAAGACTCTTGAAAAAGACATTCAAAAAGTAACAGACGATGCTGTTAAACACATCGACGACATGACTGCCAACAAAGAGAAAGAACTTTTGGAAGTCTAAGAAATAAACAGAAAAACTCAGTTGGCATTGCTGGCTGAGTTTTATTCGAAAGAAGGAAATATGAATACAAATCTTGCAAGTTTTATCGTTGGACTGATCATCGATGAAAACGATCGTTTTTACTTTGTGCAAAAGGATGGTCAAACCTATGCTCTTGCTAAGGAAGAAGGTCAACATACAGTAGGGGATACGGTCAAAGGTTTTGCCTACACGGATATGAAGCAAAAACTCCGCCTGACAACCTTAGAAGTGACTGCCACTCAGGACCAATTTGGTTGGGGAACTGTAACGGAAGTTCGTAAAGACTTGGGTGTCTTTGTGGATACAGGCCTTCCTGACAAGGAAATCGTTGTGTCACTCGATATTCTCCCTGAACTCAAGGAACTCTGGCCTAAGAAGGACGACCAACTCTACATCCGTCTTGAGGTGGACAAGAAAGACCGAATTTGGGGCCTCTTGGCTTATCAAGAAGACTTCCAACGTCTGGCTCGTCCTGCCTACAACAACATGCAGAACCAAAACTGGCCAGCCATTGTTTACCGTCTCAAGCTGTCAGGAACCTTTGTCTATCTGCCAGAAAATAACATGCTTGGCTTTATCCATCCTAGCGAGCGTTACGCAGAGCCACGTTTGGGGCAAGTATTAGATGCGCGTGTCATTGGTTTCCGCGAAGTGGACCGCACTCTGAACCTCTCCCTCAAACCACGTTCTTTTGAAATGTTGGAAAATGATGCTCAGATGATTTTGACTTATTTGGAAAGCAATGGCGGTTTCATGACTTTAAATGATAAGTCATCTCCAGATGACATCAAAGCAACCTTTGGTATCTCTAAAGGTCAGTTCAAGAAAGCACTCGGTGGCTTGATGAAGGCTGGTAAAATCAAGCAAGACCAGTTTGGGACAGAGTTGATTTAGGGTGACATATGAGAAAATCATTTTACACATGGCTCATGACTGAGCGCAATCCTAAAAGTAACAGTCCCAAGGCTATATTGGCAGACCTCGCTTTTGAAGAGTCAGCTTTTCCAAAACACACAGACGATTTTGATGAGGTCAGTCGCTTTTTGGAGGAGCATGCCAGTTTCTCTTTTAACCTAGGTGACTTTGACGCTATCTGGCAAGAATACTTAGAACACTAGCATGATTCATTGGGTTTGGGCTAGTAATTTCTCCATCCCTTTGCTATAATAAAAAGAAATAAACGGATTAGAGAGGTTCTTTATTTGAAGGAACATTCAATTGACATTCAACTGAGTCATCCAGATGACCTGTTTCATCTTTTTGGTTCCAATGAACGCCATCTTCGTTTGATGGAAGAAGAGCTTGATGTGGTGATTCATGCTCGTACGGAGATTGTCCAGATTTTGGGAGAGGAGACTGCTTGTGAGGAAGCTCGTCAGGTTATTCAAGCTCTCATGGTCTTGGTAAATCGTGGGATGACTGTCGGTACACCAGATGTGGTGACGGCTATTAGCATGGTCAAAAATGATGAAATCGACAAGTTTGTTGCCCTTTACGAAGAAGAAATCATCAAGGACAATACAGGGAAGCCTATCCGTGTCAAAACACTGGGTCAAAAACTTTATGTGGACAGTGTCAAACAGCATGATGTGACCTTTGGAATCGGACCTGCAGGGACAGGGAAGACCTTCCTTGCAGTGACCTTGGCAGTGACTGCCCTTAAACGTGGGCAAGTCAAGAGGATTATTCTAACTAGACCAGCGGTGGAAGCAGGAGAGAGTCTAGGTTTTCTTCCGGGTGATCTTAAGGAGAAGGTAGATCCTTACCTTCGCCCCGTTTATGATGCCTTGTATCAGATTCTGGGAAAAGACCAAACAACTCGTCTCATGGAGCGTGAAATTATCGAGATTGCGCCCCTTGCCTATATGCGTGGACGAACCTTGGATGATGCCTTTGTCATTCTCGATGAGGCTCAAAATACGACCATCATGCAGATGAAGATGTTTTTGACGCGTTTAGGCTTTAATTCTAAGATGATTGTCAATGGAGATATCAGTCAGATTGACCTGCCACGTAATGTCAAGTCAGGTTTGATTGACGCCCAAGAAAAGCTCAAGAACATTCACCAGATTGACTTTGTTCATTTTTCAGCTAAGGATGTGGTTCGCCATCCTGTTGTCGCTCAGATTATCCGAGCTTATGAACCAGCTCCAATTAAAAATGAAGAGAATGAAGAAGTCCAAGAAGAAACAGAATAGCAAAAAAGAGCAGTTCGGTTGGAATTGCTCTTTCTTTTATCTAATAATTAGATTTTTTAGATTAGTTCATCAATTGGAGTATGTTTTTTATCGAGGCCTTGGGCTACTGGAAGACTGGCTAAGTAACCTTGATAAGTGGTAACACCTTGGCGCAAGCCCTCATCTTCAGCAATTGCTTGCACAAATCCTTTTCCTGCCAAGGATTCTATATATGGAAGTGTGACATTGGTTAGGGCAATGGTAGAAGTACGGGCTACAGCACCTGGGATGTTGGCAACTGCATAGTGGAGTACACCGTGTTTTTCATAGACAGGTTCATCGTGAGTTGTCACACGGTCAGCTGTCTCGATAACACCACCTTGGTCAACGGCAACGTCAACGATGACTGAACCTGGGCGCATTTGCTTGACCATCTCATCTGTCACCAATTTTGGTGCTTTGGCACCTGGGATGAGAACCGCTCCGATCACCACATCTGCATCTCTCACACTGGCTTCAATGTTAAATGAATTGGACATAAGTGTTTGGATTTGATGGCCAAAGACCTCCTCTAAAACGGAGAGACGTTTAGCACTGATATCAAGGATTGTTACTTGAGCACCAAGACCAAGCGCAATTCGAGCAGCATGGGTTCCTACGACACCGCCACCGATGATGGTTACTTTCCCTTTAGGTACACCCGGTACACCACCTAGTAGGACGCCAGAACCTCCTGCTTGCTTAGTTAGGAAATGAGCACCGATTTGGACTGCCATACGGCCTGCAACCTCACTCATAGGTACGAGGAGTGGTAATTGACCTTGGGAATCACGGACAGTTTCATAGGCAATCCCAGTTGTTTTTGATTCCAACATAGCATCTGCTAATTCTGGAGCAGCGGCCATGTGCAAGTAGGTAAAGAGAAGCAGGTCGTCACGTAAGTAACCATATTCAGAAGCTAGTGGTTCTTTTACTTTCACGACCAACTCAGCTGCCCAGGCTTCACCAGCAGTAGCGACAATTTCAGCTCCTTGCTTTTGATAGTCAGCATCAGTAAAGCCAGAACCGAGACCAGCATTTGTTTCGATAAGGACGCGATGACCACGACCGACTAAACTGTGGACACCAGCAGGTGTGAGGGCAACACGGTTTTCATTATTCTTAATTTCTTTTGGAATTCCGATTAACATAGAGAAAAACTCACTTTCTATTGACGGGTTGTAAATGATTTATCACAATTATCTATAAAATAAGGTGATGATTTTATTCTATATGAAACCGCTTTAAAAAGCAAGAAAAATTTGTTGTAACTTATTTTTTATGCTAGACTGATAGAAAATACTTTTGAATGGTAGAAACGTATGGAATCAATCTTTTTAAAACTAGCTCAGTATCCAATAGTGGAGACTGAGCGTTTATTGCTTAGACCTGTAACTTTGGATGATGCGGAAGCAATGTTTGAGTATGCCTCGGATAAGGATAATACACGTTACACTTTTCTAACCAATGAAAGCTTGGAAGAAACCAAGAATAACATTGCTCAGTTCTACTTGACCAATCCCTTGGGACGCTGGGGAATAGAATTAAAAAGCAATGGCAAATTTATTGGAACCATTGACTTGCACAAGATTGATCCTGTTCTTAAGAAGGCAGCTATTGGCTACATTATCAATAAAAAGTATTGGAATCAAGGATTGACGACAGAAGCCAATCGTGCCGTGATTGAGCTGGCTTTTGAGAAGATAGGGATGAATAAGTTGAGTGCCCTTTACGATAAGGACAATCCTGCATCTGGAAAGGTCATGGAGAAATCAGGCATGCGTTTTTCACATGAAGAACCATATGCTTGTATGGACCAGCATGAAGAAGGCCGAATCGTGACAAGAGTTCATTATGTCTTGACCAAGGAAGACTATTTTGCAAATAAATAAGCAGTTGAGAAGAAATTTTCAACTGTTTTTTCTTCCTCTTACGAATAATCTAAGAGAGGAGAAAATATGGAAGCAATTATCGAAAAAATCAAAGAGTATAAAATCATTGTCATCTGTACTGGTCTGGGCTTGCTTGTAGGAGGATTTTTCCTGCTAAAGCCAACTCCACAAACACCTGTCAAAGAAACGAATTTACAGGCAGAAGTCGCAGCTGTTTCCAAGGATTCATCGACCGAAAAGGAAGTGAAGGAAGAACCGGTTGAACAAGATCTAATCACAGTAGATGTCAAAGGTGCTGTCAAATCTCCGGGTATTTACGATTTGCCGGTAGGTAGTAGAGTCAATGATGCCGTGCAGAAAGCAGGTGGCTTGGCAGAGCAAGCAGACAGCAAGTCGCTCAATCTAGCTCAGAGAGTCAGTGATGAGGCTCTGGTTTACGTTCCAACTAAGGGAGAAGAAGTAGCTGGTCAACAGGCAGGTTCTGGAGCGCCTTCTTCAACAAGCAAGGACAAGAAGGTCAATCTCAACAAGGCCAGTCTGGAAGAACTCAAGCAAGTCAAGGGACTGGGAGGAAAACGAGCTCAGGACATTATTGACCATCGTGAATCAAATGGGAAATTCAAGTCAGTAGACGAGCTCAAGAAAGTCTCTGGCATTGGCGCCAAGACTATAGAAAAGTTAAAAGACTATGTTACAGTGGATTAAGAACATCCCCATTCTCCTAATCTATCTGAGTTTTCTATTACTCTGGCTTTACTATGCTATTTTCTCAGCATCTTATTTTGCTTTGTTGGGCTTTGTTTTTCTGCTAGTTTGTCTCTTTATTCAATTTCCTTGGAAATCATCAGGCAAAGTTCTAGTGATTTGTGGAATATTTGGATTTTGGTTTCTGTTTCAAACTTGGCAACAGAGTCAAGCTAGTCAAAACTTAGCGGATTCTGTTGAGAGGGTACGGATTTTGCCTGACACTATTAAGGTTAATGGTGATAGTCTATCCTTTCGTGGTAAGTCTAACGGTCGTGCTTTTCAAGTTTATTATAAACTCCAGACAGAGGAGGAGAAAGAAGCCTTTCAAACCTTGACAGACCTTTATGATATAGAACTAGAAGGGAAGCTTTCGGAGCCAGAAGGGAAGAGAAATTTTGGTGGCTTTGACTACCAAGCCTATCTGAAGACTCAGGGAATTTACCAGACTCTCAATATCAAAAAAATCCAGTCAGTTCAAAAGGTTGGCAGTTGGGATATAGGTGAAAACCTGTCCAGTTTACGTCGAAAGTCTGTGGTTTGGATTAAGACGCACTTTCCAGACCCTATGCGAAATTATATGACAGGGCTCTTGTTAGGACATTTGGACACTGACTTTGAGGAGATGAATGAGCTTTATTCTAGTCTAGGAATTATCCACCTTTTTGCCTTGTCGGGCATGCAGGTAGGTTTTTTCATGGATGGCTTTAAGAAAATCCTCTTGCGATTGGGCTTGACCCAAGAAAAGTTGAAATGGCTGACTTATCCCTTTTCCATTATCTATGCAGGTATGACAGGATTTTCAGCTTCGGTTATTCGCAGTCTCTTGCAAAAGTTACTGGCTCAACATGGTGTTAAGGGCTTGGATAATTTTGCCTTGACGGTGCTTGTCCTCTTTATCATCATACCCAACTTTTTCCTGACTGCAGGAGGAGTCTTGTCCTGCGCTTATGCTTTTATCTTGACCATGACCAGCAAAGAAGAGGAGGGGCTTAAGGCTATTGCCAGAGAAAGTCTGGTTATTTCTTTGGGAATATTACCCATTCTATCCTTCTATTTTGCAGAATTTCAGCCTTGGTCCATCCTTTTGACCTTTGTCTTTTCCTTTCTTTTTGACTTGGTCTTCTTACCGCTCTTGTCCATCTTATTTGCCCTTTCCTTTCTCTATCCAGTCATTCAGCTGAATTTTATCTTTGAATGGTTAGAGGGAATGATTCGCTTTGCATCACAGGTGGCAAGTAGACCTCTGGTCTTTGGACAACCTAATGCGTGGCTTTTAATCTTGTTGTTAATTTCCTTGGCTTTGGTCTATGATTTGAGGAAAAACATTAAAATGTTAACGGTATTGAGCTTATTGATTACAGGTCTCTTTTTCCTGACCAAGAATCCACTAGAAAATGAAATCACCATGCTGGATGTGGGGCAAGGCGAAAGTATTTTCCTACGGGATGTAACTGGTAAGACTATTCTCATAGATGTCGGTGGCAAGGCAGAATCTGATAAGAAAATTGAAAAATGGCAAGAAAAGACGACGACCAGCAATGCCCAGCGAAGCTTGATACCCTATCTTAAAAGTCGAGGAGTAGCTAAGATTGACCAGCTAATTTTGACTAACACGGACAAGGAGCATATTGGCGATTTGTTGGAGGTGACCAGGGCTTTTCATGTAGGCGAAATTTTAGTGTCAAAAGGCAGTTTGAAACAGAAGGAATTTGTGGCAGAACTAGAGGCGACTCAAACCAAGGTTCGTAGTGTGTCAGTGGGAGAGAATTTGCCAATTTTCGGAAGTCAGTTAGAAGTCTTATCTCCAAGGAAAATTGGAGATGGAGGTCATGAAGATTCCATAGTTCTGTATGGGAAACTCTTGGATAAGCACTTCCTCTTCACAGGAAACTTGGAGGAGAAAGGAGAGAAGGACTTGCTGAAGCACTATCCAGACTTGAAGGTGGATGTCTTGAAAGCTAGCCAACATGGCTCCAAAAAATCATCAAGTTCAGCCTTTTTAGAACAGTTCAAACCAGAGATGACTCTCATCTCAGTTGGAAAGAATAATCGAACGAAATTACCCCATCAGGAAACCTTGACCCGACTGGAAGATATCAATAGCAAAGTTTACCGAACTGACCAGCAAGGAGCTATACGCTTTAAAGGGTGGAGGAGTTGGAAAATAGAAAGCGTTCGATAGGAAGGACAAATATTATATATTAGTAAAATAAATCCAAAAAACTATTGCATAACAGAGGAAAAAATGATATAATTAAAGCGCTTTCGAAAGTAAATATATTAGTGAGGTGAAAACCATGAAAAAATCAGCAAAAGTTGTTTTATTAGCTACTTTGTTATCACTTGGTCTTTTTCAGTCCAGTGTATCTGCTGTGAGCGTTCTTAAAACTTATCGGTATGATTGGAATATCTTCTATAGGTCTAGTATGAATTATCACAAACATAGATATAGTGATATTCCGGAATGGTCTCGTTATTACAGCTATTCTGAGTATAAAGTTGGCGGAGGTTGGAACTATGATCGTTATGAGGTAATAAACTACTACAGCGGAGGCTATTAATCCTTAAAGAGTGATAAAAAGGAGGACTAGATATGTTGCAGCTTACTCATGTGACCTTAAAAACGCGACAAGTCATCTTACAAGATGTTGATTTTACATTTGAAAAGGGTAGGATTTATGGTATTCTTGCTATCAATGGTTCTGGAAAGACGACACTATTCCGCGCCATTAGCAATTTAATTCCTATAAGTAGCGGAAATATTGCAGCCCCTCCTTCTTTATTTTATTATGAGAGCGTTGAATGGCTGGATGGAAACTTAAGTGGGATAGACTATCTTCGCCTTATCAAAAATATCTGGAAGTCAGGTCTGAACTTGAGGGATGAAATTGATTACTGGGAAATGTCTGACTATATCAGCCTTCCCATTCGCAAGTATTCCTTAGGCATGAAGCAACGCTTGGTGATTGCCATGTATTTCCTGAGTCAGGCCAAATGCTGGCTCATGGATGAGATTACAAATGGCTTAGATGAGTATTATCGACAGAAGTTTTTTGATAGGCTTGTACAAATCGATAGGCAAGAACAGCTGGTTCTTTTAAGTTCCCACTATAAGGAAGAGTTGGTTGATGTCTGCGATAGAGTAGTAACCATTCATCAGGGGCAGATAGAAGAGGTTTAGTTTATGAAAGATGTTAGTCTATTTTTATTGAAAAAAGTTTTCAAAAGTCGCTTAAACTGGATTATCTTACTTTTATTTGCATCTGTACTCGGTGTTACCTTTTATTTTAATAGTCAGACTGCAAACTCAGTCAGCTTAGAGACTAGCTTGGATGCCCATCTTGTAGCAAATGAGAGAGCTATCAATGAAAATGAAGCGAAACTTTCCCAAATGTCTGACACCAGCTCGGAGGAATACCAGTTTGCTAAAAGTAATTTAGAATTACAAAAAAATCTTTTGAAGCGAAAGACAGAAATTTTGACTTTATTAAAAGAAGGGCGCTGGAAAGAGGCCTACTATCTGCAGTGGCAAGATGAAGAGAAGAATTATGAATTTGTATCAAATGACCCGACTGCTAGCTCTGGCTTAAAAATGGGGGTTGACCGCGAACGGAAGATTTACCAAGCCCTGTATCCCTTGAACATAAAAGCACATACTTTGGAGTTTCCGACCCACGGGATTGATCAGATTGTCTGGGTTTTAGAGGCTATCATCCCAAGCTTGTTTGTGGTTGCTATTATTTTTATGCTAACGCAACTATTTGCAGAAAGATATCAAAATCATCTGGACACAGCTCAGTTATATCCTTTTTCAAAAGTGGCATTTGCCATGTCCTCTCTTGGAGTTGGAGTGGGCTATGTAACTGTGCTGTTTATCGGAATCTGTGGATTTTCTTTTCTAGCGGGAAGTCTGATAAGTGGTTTTGGACAGTTAGATTATCCCTACCCGATTTATGGCTTAGTGAATCAAGAGGTAACTATTGGAAAGATACAAGATGTGTTATTTCCTGGCTTGTTCTTAGCTTTCTTAGCCTTTATCGTCATTGTGGAAGTAGTGTACTTGATTGCTTACTTTTTCAAGCAAAAAATGCCTGTCCTTTTTCTTTCACTCATTGGGATTGTTGGCTTATTGTTTGGTATCCAAACCATTCAGCCTCTTCAAAAGATTGCACATCTGATTCCATTTACTTACTTGCGTTCAGTGGAGATTTTATCTGGAAGATTACCTAAGCAAATTGATAATGTCAATCTAAATTGGAGTATGGGGATGTTCTTACTTCCTTGCCTGATTATCCTTTTGTTAGTGGGGATTCTATTTATCGAAAGATGGGGAAGTTCACAGAAAAAAGAATTTTTTAAGGCTTAGTTTTCCTATAGGGAAAATAAGTAAAAACTAACATAGAGAGGGAATCAACTTGGTTCTCTCTTTTTGATGCGTAAACCAAGTCAAAATACAAACAGAAACTTTTCAAAAAAATAACTTTTTATCTTGACAAGAGCTAGAAAACTTGGTATCATATAAAAGTTGAGAAAAGCAGAAGTGAGAGCTTCTCGCCTTGTGACATTAAGTTGCCTGGCCCTACGGATGAAAAGTTTCTAAGAAACGCTATCATAACGTGCGGGCTTGTATATTTACGAGTCCGCTATTGTTTTTCTCTAATAAAACAAAAGAGGTGAAAACCATAGCAAAGCAAGACTTATTCATCAATGATGAGATTCGTGTACGTGAAGTTCGCTTGATCGGTCTTGAGGGAGAACAGCTAGGCATCAAGCCACTCAGTGAAGCGCAAGCTTTGGCTGATAATGCTAATGTTGACCTAGTATTGATTCAACCCCAAGCCAAACCGCCTGTTGCAAAAATTATGGACTACGGTAAGTTCAAATTTGAGTACCAGAAGAAGCAAAAAGAACAACGCAAAAAACAAAGTGTTGTTACTGTGAAAGAAGTTCGTCTAAGTCCAACGATTGACAAGGGTGACTTTGATACAAAACTTCGCAATGCACGCAAATTCCTTGAAAAAGGAAATAAAGTTAAGGTATCTATTCGCTTTAAGGGTCGTATGATTACCCATAAAGAGATTGGTGCAAAAGTTTTAGCCGAGTTTGCTGAAGCAACTCAAGATATTGCCATCATCGAACAACGTGCTAAAATGGATGGACGTCAAATGTTCATGCAATTGGCGCCAGCAACTGACAAAAAATAATTGTCAGAAAGTTAAATAAAGGAGAAAAAATCATGCCAAAACAAAAAACACACCGCGCATCAGCTAAACGTTTCAAACGTACAGGTTCTGGTGGACTTAAACGTTTCCGTGCTTACACTTCTCACCGTTTCCACGGAAAAACTAAGAAACAACGTCGTCATCTTCGTAAAGCATCTATGGTGCATTCAGGAGATTACAAACGTATCAAAGCAATGCTTACTCGCTTGAAATAATAGCTTGACTGTAAGTAAACAATTCTAGGAAATATTTGGAGGAAATAAAACATGGCACGTGTTAAAGGTGGCGTTGTATCACGCAAACGTCGTAAACGTATTCTTAAATTAGCAAAAGGTTACTATGGAGCTAAACACATCTTGTTCCGTACTGCAAAAGAACAAGTAATGAACTCTTACTACTATGCATACCGTGACCGTCGTCAGAAAAAACGTGACTTCCGCAAATTGTGGATCACTCGTATCAACGCGGCAGCTCGTATGAACGGACTTTCATACTCACAATTGATGCATGGTTTGAAATTGGCTGAGATTGAAGTTAACCGTAAAATGCTTGCTGACTTGGCTGTTAACGATGCAGCAGCTTTCACAGCTCTTGCAGATGCGGCTAAAGCAAAACTTGGTAAATAATAACTGATAAGACTGGAACAGGATTGTCCAGTCTTTTTAAAAATAAAGGAGAAAAATATGGCTTCAAAAATGCTACACACTTGCTTGCGAGTAGAAAATCTTGAAAAATCAATTGCATTCTATCAAGATGCTTTTGGATTTAAAGAATTGCGTCGCAGAGATTTTCCAGATCATGCCTTCACGATTGTCTATCTAGGACTTGATGGTGACGATTATGAGTTGGAGTTGACTTATAACTATGATCATGGCCCTTATGTAGTTGGAGATGGTTTTGCCCATATCGCCCTAAGTACACCTGATCTTGAGGCTCTTCACCAAGAGCACAGTGCAAAAGGCTATGAAGTGACTGAGCCAAATGGTCTACCAGGAACTGCACCAAACTATTACTTTGTCAAAGACCCTGATGGATACAAGGTCGAAGTCATTCGTGAAAAATAATCCCGTGAAGTCAAGTAGAATGTTCGTTTTCTACTTGACTTTTTTTAGCTGAAAGAGTATACTAGTAAAAATTTAACCTTTAAGGGGAGTCCAGAGAGACTCACAAGGTGTCGGATAAAAGAATAGTACAATTTTCCAGAGGAGACTTTTTGAGTGTGCTCTCTTGTGTTGTACGATTTTAACTGAGGCCTTGCAATCGCAAGGTCTTTTCTTTGTCTGGTCCCCTTAAAATTTAAGGAGGAAAAATCATGAATCCCACATGTAAGAAGCGTTTGGGTGCCATTCGTTTGGAAACCATGAAGGTGGTTGCACAGGAGGAAATTGCGCCAGCAATCTTTAAATTAGTCCTAGAAGGGGAAATGGTTGAAGCTATGCGAGCAGGTCAATTTCTTCATCTGCGTGTGCCTGATGATGCCCATCTCTTGCGTCGTCCTATTTCAATTTCGTCTATCGATAAGGTTAAGAAGCAGTGTCGCCTTATTTATCGGATTGAGGGAGCTGGGACAGCTATTTTTTCAACCTTAGGTCAGGGAGATACTCTTGATGTGATGGGGCCTCAGGGAAATGGTTTTGACTTGTCTGAACTGGACAATCAGAGCCAGGTTCTCTTAGTTGGTGGGGGGATTGGTGTTCCGCCCTTGCTTGAAGTAGCCAAGGAATTGCATGCGCGTGGTGTGAAAGTGGTGACAGTCCTTGGTTTTGCTAACAAGGATGCTGTTATCCTTGAAACGGAATTGGCCCAATATGGGCAGGTCTTTGTAACGGCAGATGATGGTTCTTATGGCATCAAGGGGAATGTTTCTGTTGTCATCAAGGATTTAGACAGTCAGTTTGATGCTGTTTATTCTTGTGGGGCGCCTGGAATGATGAAGTATATCAATCAAACCTTTTATGACCACCCAAGAGCCTATCTATCTCTGGAATCTCGTATGGCTTGTGGGATGGGTGCCTGCTATGCCTGTGTCCTAAAAGTGCCAGAAAGCGAGACGCTCAGCCAACGTGTCTGTGAAGATGGCCCTGTTTTCCGCACAGGAACAGTTGTATTATAAGGGGAAAATCATGTCTACAAATCGTTTACAAGTTTCTCTACCTGGTTTGGATTTGAAAAATCCGATTATTCCAGCATCAGGCTGTTTTGGTTTTGGACAAGAGTATGCCAAGTACTATGATTTAGATCTTTTAGGTTCTATTATGATCAAGGCGACAACCCTTGAAGCCCGTTTTGGCAATCCAACTCCAAGGGTGGCAGAAACACCTGCTGGCATGCTCAATGCAATTGGCTTGCAAAATCCTGGTTTGGAAGTTGTTTTGGCCGAAAAGCTACCTTGGTTGGAAAGAGAATATCCAAATCTTCCTATTATTGCCAATGTGGCTGGTTTTTCAAAACAAGAGTATGCGGCTGTTTCTCATGGTATTTCCAAGGCAGCTAATGTAAAGGCTATCGAGCTCAATATTTCTTGCCCCAATGTTGACCACTGTAATCACGGACTTTTGATTGGTCAAGATCCAGATTTGGCTTATGATGTGGTGAAAGCAGCTGTGGAAGCCTCCGAAGTGCCAGTTTATGTCAAATTAACCCCGAGTGTGACCGATATCGTTACTGTCGCAAAAGCTGCAGAAGATGCGGGAGCAAGTGGCTTGACCATGATCAATACTCTAGTTGGAATGCGCTTTGACCTCAAAACCAGAAAACCAATCTTGGCCAATGGAACAGGTGGAATGTCTGGTTCAGCAGTCTTTCCAGTAGCACTCAAACTCATCTGCCAAGTCGCCCAAACTACAGACCTGCCCATCATTGGAATGGGAGGAGTGGATTCGGCTGAAGCTGCCTTAGAAATGTATCTGGCCGGGGCATCTGCAATCGGAGTTGGAACAGCCAACTTTACCAATCCCTATGCCTGTCCTGATATCATCGAAAATTTACCAAAAGTTATGGACAAATACGGCATTAGCAGTCTGGAAAATCTCCGCAAGGAAGTAAAAGAGTCTTTGAGGTAAACTGCAATCTATCTGTTCTTGATTTTTTATTAGTTTGTAATATGAATTTAAGAGAATTTTGGTACAATAAAATAAATAAGAACAGAGGAAGAAGGTTAATGAAGAAAGTAAGATTTATTTTTTTAGCTCTGCTATTTTTCTTAGCTAGTCCAGAGGGTGTAATGGCCAGTGATGGTACTTGGCAAGGAAAACAATACCTGAAAGCAGACGGTAGTCAAGCAGCCAATGAATGGGTTTTTGATGCTCACTATCAATCTTGGTTTTATATAAAAGCAGATGCCAACTATGCTGAAAATGAATGGCTGAAACAAGGTGATGATTATTTTTACCTAAAATCTGGTGGCTATATGGCCAAGTCAGAATGGGTAGAAGACAAGGGAGCCTTCTATTATCTTGACCAAAATGGAAAAATGAAAAGAAATGCGTGGGTAGGAACTTCCTATGTTGGTGCAACAGGTGCCAAGGTAATAGAAGACTGGGTTTATGATTCTCAATACGACTCTTGGTTTTATATCAAAGCAGATGGACAACACGCAGAGAAAGAATGGCTTCAAATCAAGGGCAAGGACTATTATTTCAAATCTGGTGGTTATATGCTGACAAGTCAGTGGATTGAACAGGCTTATGTGAGTGCTAGTGGCGCTAAAGTACAGCAAGGTTGGCTTTTTGACAAACAATACCAATCTTGGTTTTACATCAAAGAAAATGGAAATCATGCTGATAAAGAATGGATTTTCGAAAATGGTCACTATTATTATCTAAAATCCGGTGGCTATATGGCAAAAGATGAATGGATTTGGGATAAAGAGTCATGGTTTTACCTCAAATCTGATGGTAAAATAGCTGAGAAAGAATGGGTCTACGATTCTAAAAGTCAAGCTTGGTACTACTTCAAATCTGGTGGCTATATGGCGAAAAATGAGACAGTAGATGGTTATCAGCTTGGAAGCGACGGTAAATGGCTTGGAGAAAAAGCTACAAATGAAAATGCTGCTTATTATCAAGTAGTTCCTGTCACAGCAAATGTTTATAATGCAGATGGTGAAAAGCTTTCCTATATATCGCAAGGTAGTGTCGTCTGGCTAGATAAGGATAGAAAAAGTGATGACAAGCGCTTGGCTATTACTGTTTCTGGTTTGTCAGGATATATGAAAACAGAAGATTTACAAGCACTAGATGCTAGCAAGGATTTTATCCCTTATTATGAGAGTGATGGCCACCGTTTTTATCACTATGTGGCTCAGAATGCTAGTATTCCAGTAGCTTCTCATATTTCTGATATGGAAGTAGGCAAGAAATATTATTCGGCAGATGGGCTGCATTTTGATGGTTTTAAGCTTGAGAATCTCTTCCTTTTCAAAGATTTAACAGAGGCTACAAACTATAGTCCTGAAGACTTGGATAAGGTATTTAGTCTGTTGAATATTGACAATAGTCTCTTGGAAAATAAGGGATCTACCTTTAAGGAAGCTGAAGAACATTACCATATCAATGCCCTCTATCTCCTTGCCCATAGTGCTTTAGAAAGTGATTGGGGACGAAGTAAGATTGCTAAAGATAAGAATAATTTCTTTGGAATTACAGCCTATGATACGACACCTTACCTTTCTGCCAAGACATTTGATGATGTGGATAAGGGAATTTTAGGTGCAACCAAGTGGATTAAGGAAAATTATATCGATAGGGGCAGAACTTTCCTTGGAAATAAGGCGTCTGGTATGAATGTTGAATATGCCTCAGACCCTTATTGGGGCGAAAAAATTGCTAGTGTGATGATGAAAATCAATGAGAAACTAGGTGGTAAAGATTAGTCTTATTATTGGATATGATTTGAGTGAATAGTATGTTAAAAATCCTGATTTCAAGTAAAATCAGGATTTTTTCATGGATGCGATTTTTTCTGGGTCTGGTGTAACACGGAGGGTCTTTTGTCCTGTGTAAGTGACAAAGCCGGGTTTGCCACCAGTTGGTTTGTTAAGTTTCTTGACCTCGATCATATCTACCTGAACCAGATTTGACAGGCGAGCTTGCGAGAAGTAGGCGGCTAGCTCTGCTGCGTCTGTCTTGACTTCATCAGATGGGTCTAGGTTGCCTGAGATGACAACATGGCTTCCAGGAATGTCCTTGGCATGGAACCAAAGTTCCTCCTTGCGGGCCATTTTAAAGGTTAGTTCCTCATTTTGCAGGTTATTGCGGCCAACATAGATGATGGTTTTGCCATCGCTGGCCAGATATTGTTCTGGTTTTTTGCGTTTCTGGATTTTCTCCCGTTGTCTTCTGCGGATAAAACCTGTTTGAATCAATTCTTCACGGATTTCAGCGATTTCTTCTAGTCCTGCTTGGTTGAGGACGGTTTCCACACTTTCCAGATAGAGAATGGTTGCCTTAGTTTCTTCAATCAAATCAGTCAAGTATTTGACAGCTTCTTTGAGTTTCTGGTACCGTTTAAAATAGCGTTGGGCATTCTGGTTGGGAGTCAAGGCTTTATCAAGCGCAATCGTGATAGGTTGGTTGGTGTAGTAGTTGTCCAGGATAACCTGATCTTGGTCGTTAGGCACTTGGTGGAGGAAGGTTGTCAGCAATTCCCCTTTTTGGCGAAATTCTTCAGCATTGTCTGTCGCCAGTAACTCTTTTTCTTGCTTTTGCAGTTTGTGGCGGTTTTTCTGAAGTTCGTTTTCAACACGACGAATGAGTTCACTGGCTTGCTGTTTGACGCGGTCGCGCTCAGCCTTATCCTTATAGTAGGTGTCCAACAAATCAGAAAGACTAGCAAAAGGCTCTCCCACCTGATTTGCAAAAGGAACTGGACTGAAGGATGTCTCTGTCAAGCAGGGTTTGGTTTCTTGACTGAAAAAGTTACGGAAAGTAGACAGTTTATCACTAACCAGAATGTTTGCCAATTCATTTGCTGTATCGCGTCCCAGACCTTGAAAGAGGCTTTGAAGATTTTTAGCTGTCGTTTCCTGTGTTTGTAGGATTTCAAAGAGCTTTTCATTCTTGATAGTAAAAGGATTGAGAGATTCCGTACTTGGCGGAGCGATGTAGGTAGACCCAGGAAGCAAGGTGCGGTAGCTATTTTGTGAAAAGCCAACGTGTTTAATGACTTCGAGGATTTTATGACTGCTTTTATCGACCAGTAGAATATTACTGTGTTTACCCATAATCTCGATAATCAAGGTAGCCTGGATATGGTCTCCAATCTCGTTTTTATTGGAAACTGTCATTTCCACAATACGGTCATTTTCCACTTGCTCAATAGACTCAATCAGGGCACCCTGCAAATACTTTCTCAAAACCATGATAAAGGTAGAAGGTTGGGCTGGGTTTTCAAAAGTCGTTTGGGTCAGCTGAATGCGTCCAAAAACAGGATGGGCAGAAAGGAGCAGGCGATGACTTTGGCGATTGCTGCGGATTTGCAAGACCAACTCTTGTTCAAAAGGTTGATTGATTTTCTGGATGCGACCATTCACTAACTCTCTTCGCAATTCCTCAACCATGTGGTGTAAAAAAAATCCGTCAAATGACATCGTTCTCTCCTTGTGATTGTATTCCATAGTATTATATCAAAAAGGTAGAATAAAATCATGGAAATGTGGTATAATAAAGCCAAGTAAAGAGAAACGAGAAGCACATGTATATTGAAATGGTAGATGAAACTGGTCAAGTTTCAAAAGAAATGTTGCAACAAACCCAAGAAATTTTGGAATTTGCAGCCCAAAAATTAGGAAAAGAAGACAAGGAAATGGCAGTCACTTTTGTGACCAACGAGCGTAGCCATGAACTCAATCTAGAGTACCGTGACACCGACCGTCCGACAGATGTTATCAGCCTTGAGTATAAACCAGAGTTGGAAATTGCCTTTGATGAGGAAGATTTGCTTGAAAATCCGGAATTGGCAGAGATGATGTCTGAGTTTGATGCCTATATTGGGGAACTATTCATCTCTATCGATAAGGCTCATGAGCAGGCCGAGGAATATGGCCATAGCTTTGAGCGTGAGATGGGCTTCTTGGCAGTACACGGCTTTTTACATATCAACGGCTATGATCACTACACTCCGGAAGAAGAAGCGGAGATGTTCGGTTTACAAGAAGAAATTTTGACAGCCTATGGACTCACAAGACAATAAACGAAAATGGAAAAATCGTGACCTGATATCCAGTTTAGAATTTGCCCTCACAGGAATTTTTACTGCCATCAAGGAAGAACGCAATATGCGAAAACATGCAGTGACGGCTCTTGTAGTCATTCTTGCAGGTTTTGTTTTTCAGGTGTCACGAATCGAATGGCTCTTTCTCCTATTGAGCATTTTCTTGGTAGTAGCCTTTGAAATTATCAACTCTGCTATTGAAAATGTGGTGGATTTGGCCAGTCACTATCACTTTTCCATGCTGGCTAAAAATGCCAAGGATATGGCGGCTGGCGCGGTATTGGTGGTCTCTCTTTTCGCAGCCTTAACAGGCGCATTGATTTTTCTCCCACGAATCTGGGACTTAATATTTTAAACAGTAAGAGGAAATTATGACTTTTAAATCAGGCTTTGTAGCCATTTTAGGACGCCCCAATGTTGGGAAGTCAACCTTTTTAAATCACGTTATGGGGCAAAAGATTGCCATCATGAGTGATAAAGCGCAGACAACGCGTAACAAAATCATGGGGATTTACACCACTGATAAGGAGCAAATCGTTTTTATCGACACACCAGGGATTCACAAACCTAAAACGGCTCTCGGAGATTTCATGGTTGAGTCTGCCTACAGTACCCTTCGCGAAGTGGATACCGTTCTTTTCATGGTGCCTGCTGATGAAGCGCGTGGCAAAGGGGACGATATGATTATCGAACGCCTCAAGTCTGCCAAGGTTCCTGTGATTTTGGTGGTGAATAAAATCGATAAGGTCCATCCAGACCAGCTCTTGTCTCAGATTGATGACTTCCGAAATCAGATGGACTTCAAGGAAATCGTTCCAATCTCAGCTCTTCAAGGGAATAACGTCTCTCGTCTAGTGGATATTTTGAGTGAAAATTTGGACGAAGGTTTCCAATATTTCCCGTCTGATCAAATCACAGACCATCCAGAACGTTTCTTGGTTTCAGAAATGGTTCGCGAGAAAGTTTTGCACCTAACTCGTGAAGAGATTCCGCATTCTGTTGCAGTAGTTGTGGATTCTATGAAACGAGACGAAGAGACAGACAAGGTTCACATCCGTGCAACCATCATGGTCGAGCGCGATAGCCAAAAAGGGATTATCATCGGTAAAGGTGGTGCTATGCTTAAGAAAATCGGTAGCATGGCCCGTCGTGATATTGAACTCATGCTAGGAGACAAGGTCTTCCTAGAAACATGGGTCAAGGTCAAGAAAAACTGGCGCGATAAAAAGCTAGATTTGGCTGACTTTGGCTATAATGAAAAAGAATACTAAGTAGAGGTGGGCTCATGCCTGCTTCTTGTTTTTACAGAAGGAGGACTTATGCCTGAATTACCTGAGGTTGAAACCGTTCGACGTGGCTTGGAAAAATTGATTATAGGAAAGAAGATTTCGAGTGTAGAAATTCGCTATCCCAAGATGATTAAGACAGATTTGGACGAGTTTCAAAAGGAAGTACCTGGTCAAGTTGTTGAGTCAATGGGACGTCGTGGCAAGTATTTGCTTTTCTACCTGACAGACAAGGTCTTGATTTCCCATCTGCGGATGGAGGGCAAGTATTTTTATTATCCAGATCAAGTGCCAGAACGCAAGCATGCCCATGTTTTCTTTCAGTTTGAGGATGGTGGCACGCTTGTTTATGAGGATGTTCGCAAGTTTGGTACTATGGAACTCTTGGAGCCTGACCTTTTAGACGCCTATTTTATTTCTAAAAAATTAGGTCCTGAACCAAGCGAACAAGACTTTGATTTGCAGGTCTTTCAAGCTGCCCTATCCAAGTCTAAAAAGCCTATCAAATCCCATCTTTTAGACCAGACCTTGGTAGCTGGACTTGGCAATATCTATGTGGATGAGGTTCTCTGGCGAGCTCAGGTTCATCCAGCTAGACCTTCCCAGACTTTGACAGCAGAGGAAGCGACTGCCATTCATGACCAGACTATTGCTGTTTTGGGCCAGGCTGTTGAAAAAGGTGGTTCCACCATTAGGACCTATACCAATGCCTTTGGTGAAGATGGAACCATGCAGGATTTTCATCAGGTCTATGATAAGACTGGTCAAGAATGTGTACGCTGTGGTACCATCATTGAGAAAATCCAACTAGGCGGACGAGGCACCCATTTTTGTCCTCAGTGTCAAAGGAGGGACTGATGGGAAAAATCATTGGAATCACTGGGGGAATTGCCTCTGGTAAGTCAACTGTGACAAATTTTCTAAGAAAGCAAGGCTTTCAAGTAGTGGATGCCGACGCAGTCGTCCACCAACTACAGAAACCTGGTGGTCGTCTGTTTAAGGCTCTAGTCCAGCACTTTGGGCAAGAAATCATCCTTGCAAACGAAGAACTCAATCGCCCTCTCCTAGCTAGTCTCATCTTTTCAAATCCTGAAGAACGGGAATGGTCTAGGATAACTCAAGGAGAGATTATCCGTGAGGAACTAGCTACGTTGAGAGACCAGTTTGCTCAGACAGAAGAGATTTTCTTCATGGATATTCCCCTACTTTTTGAGCAGGACTACAGCGCTTGGTTTGATGAGACTTGGTTGGTCTATGTGGACCGAGATGTCCAAGTAGAACGCTTAATGAAAAGGGACCACTTGTCCAAAGATGAAGCTGAGTTTCGTCTGGCAGCCCAGTGGCCTTTAGAGAAAAAGAAAGATTTGGCTAGCAAAATTCTTGATAATAATGGCGATCAGAGTCAGCTTCTAACTCAAGTGCTTACCTTTCTTGAGGGAGGTAAGCAAGATGACAGAGATTAACTGGAAGGATAATCTGCGTATTGCCTGGTTTGGTAATTTTCTGACAGGAGCCAGTATTTCCTTGGTTGTGCCTTTTATGCCCATCTTTGTGGAAAATTTAGGTGTAGGGAGTGATCAAGCTGCTTTTTATGCAGGCTTAGCTATTTCTGTCTCTGCTATTTCCGCGGCGCTCTTTTCTCCTATCTGGGGGATTCTTGCTGACAAATACGGCCGAAAACCCATGATGATTCGTGCTGGTCTGGCCATGACTATCACTATGGGAGGCTTGACCTTTGTGCCAAATATTTATTGGCTAATCTTTCTTCGTTTACTGAATGGTGTATTTGCGGGTTTTGTTCCCAATTCAACGGCCTTGATAGCCAGTCAGGTTCCCAAGGAGAAATCAGGCTCTGCCTTAGGTACTTTGTCTACAGGTGTAGTTGCAGGTACTCTAACTGGTCCCTTTATTGGTGGCTTTATCGCAGAATTATTTGGCATTCGTACAGTTTTCCTACTGGTTGGTAGTTTTCTGTTTTTAGCCGCTATTTTAACTATTTGCTTTATCAAGGAAGATTTTCAACCAGTAGCCAAGGAAAAGGCCATCCCAACAAAGGAATTATTTACATCAGTTAAATATCCCTATCTCTTGGTCAACCTCTTTCTGACCAGTTTTGTTATCCAATTTTCAGCCCAATCAATCGGTCCTATCTTAGCTCTGTATGTACGCGACTTAGGGCAGACAGAGAATCTTCTTTTTGTATCTGGTTTGATTGTATCCAGTATGGGCTTTTCCAGCATGATGAGTGCAGGAGTTATGGGCAAGCTAGGTGACAAGGTGGGCAATCATCGTCTCTTGGTTGTCGCCCAGTTTTATTCAGTTATCATCTATCTCCTCTGTGCCAATGCCTCTAGCCCCCTTCAACTAGGCATTTATCGTTTCCTCTTTGGCTTGGGAACCGGTGCCTTGATTCCCGGAGTTAATGCCCTTCTCAGTAAGATGACACCCAAAGCTGGTATTTCGAGGGTCTTTGCCTTTAATCAGGTATTCTTTTATCTGGGAGGTGTCGTTGGGCCTATGGCAGGTTCTGCAGTAGCAGGTCAATTTGGCTACCATGCAGTCTTCTATGCGACAAGCCTTTGTGTTGCCTTTAGTTGTCTCTTTAACCTTCTTCAGTTTCGAACATTATTAAAAGTAAAGGAAATCTAGTGCGAGTAAAAATTAATCTCAAATGCTCCTCTTGTGGCAGTATCAATTACCTAACTAGTAAAAATTCTAAAACCCATCCAGACAAGATTGAGGTTTTAAAGTATTGTCCCAAGGAAAGAAAAGTAACCCTACATCTTGAATCTAAGTAGATTTTATGGTAAAATAATAGGGATTTTAAGGAGTTTGATATGTATAACCTATTATTAACCATTTTATTAGTATTATCTGTTGTGATTGTGATTGCGATTTTCATGCAACCAACCAAAAACCAATCCAGCAATGTATTTGATGCCAGCTCAGGTGATTTGTTTGAACGCAGTAAAGCACGCGGTTTCGAAGCTGTAATGCAGCGTTTGACAGGGATTTTGGTCTTTTTCTGGCTAGCCATTGCCTTAGCATTGACGGTATTATCAAGTAGATAAGAAAATAATGGGCAGGACTAGGTCTTTGCCTCTTTTTATTTTTAAAAGATATTTGAGAAGGTTTTACAGTAAAAGAAAATTAAAAAATCTAGAAAGAAAATATGAAAGATAGAATAAAAGAATATTTACAAGACAAGGGAAAGGTAACGGTCAATGACTTGGCTCAGGCTTTGGGAAAAGACGGTTCCAAGGACTTTCGTGAGTTGATTAAAACCTTGTCCTTAATGGAAAGAAAACACCAGATTCGCTTTGAAGAAGATGGCAGTTTGACCCTGGAAGCCAAGAAAAAACATGAGATTACTCTCAAGGGGATTTTTCATGCTCATAAAAATGGCTTTGGCTTTGTTAGTCTGGAAGGCGAGGAGGACGACCTTTTTGTAGGAAAAAACGATGTCAACTATGCTATTGATGGTGATACCGTTGAGGTCGTCATCAAGAAAGTCGCTGACCGCAACAAGGGAACAGCTGCCGAAGCCAAAATTATTGATATCTTAGAACACAGTTTGACAACTGTTGTCGGCCAAATCGTTCTAGATCAGGAAAAGCCTAAGTATGCTGGCTACATCCGTTCGAAAAATCAGAAAATCAGCCAACCCATCTATGTTAAGAAACCAGCCCTTAAACTGGAGGGAACAGAAGTTCTCAAGGTCTTTATCGATAAATACCCAAGTAAGAAACATGATTTCTTTGTCGCGAGTGTCCTCGATGTGGTGGGGCATTCAACGGATGTCGGAATTGATGTTCTTGAGGTCTTGGAATCAATGGACATTGTATCCGAGTTTCCAGAAGCTGTTGTCAAGGAAGCAGAAAGTGTGCCTGATGCTCCGTCTCAAAAGGATATGGAAGGTCGTCTGGATCTAAGAGATGAGATTACCTTTACCATTGACGGTGCTGACGCCAAGGACTTGGACGATGCGGTGCATATTAAGCCTATGAAAAATGGAAATATCGAACTCGGAGTTCACATAGCAGATGTTTCCTATTATGTGACCGAGGGTTCTGCCCTTGACAAGGAAGCCCTTAACCGCGCGACTTCAGTCTATGTAACAGACCGAGTGGTTCCAATGCTTCCAGAACGACTGTCAAATGGTATCTGTTCTCTCAATCCTCAAGTTGACCGCCTGACCCAGTCTGCCATTATGGAGATTGATAAACATGGTCGTGTAGTCAACTACACCATCACACAAACGGTTATCAAGACTAGCTTCAGGATGACCTATAGCGATGTCAATGATATCCTAGCTGGCGATGAAGAAAAGAGAAAAGAATATCATAAAATTGTACCAAGTATCGAACTTATGGCCAAGCTTCATGAAACTTTAGAAAACATGCGTGTGAAACGTGGAGCTCTCAATTTTGATACCAATGAAGCGAAGATTTTAGTGGATAAACAAGGTAAGCCTGTTGATATCGTTCTTCGTCAGCGTGGCATTGCCGAGCGTATGATTGAGTCCTTTATGTTGATGGCCAATGAAACAGTTGCTGAGCATTTCAGCAAGTTGGATTTGCCTTTTATCTATAGAATTCACGAGGAGCCTAAGGCTGAAAAGGTTCAGAAGTTTATTGATTATGCTTCGAGTTTTGGCTTGCGCATTTATGGGACTGCCAGTGAGATTGGCCAGGAGGCACTTCAAGACATTATGCGTGCTGTTGAGGGAGAACCTTATGCAGATGTATTGTCCATGATGCTTCTTCGCTCTATGCAGCAGGCTCGTTATTCGGAGCACAATTACGGCCACTATGGACTAGCTGCTGACTATTATACTCACTTTACCAGTCCGATTCGTCGTTATCCAGACCTTCTTGTTCACCGTATGATTCGTGATTACGGCCGTTCTAAAGAAATAGCAGAGCATTTTGAACAAGTGATTCCAGAGATTGCGACCCAGTCTTCCAACCGTGAGCGTCGTGCCATCGAGGCGGAGCGTGAAGTCGAAGCCATGAAAAAGGCTGAGTACATGGAAGAGTACGTAGGCGAAGAGTACGATGCAGTTGTATCAAGTATTGTCAAATTCGGTCTCTTTGTTGAATTGCCAAACACAGTTGAAGGCTTGATTCACATCACTAATCTACCTGAATTTTATCATTTCAATGAGCGTGATTTGACTCTTCGTGGAGAGAAATCAGGAACAACCTTCCGTGTAGGTCAGCAGATTCGCATTCGCGTTGAAAGAGCTGATAAGATGACGGGCGAAATTGACTTCTCTTACATTCCAAGTGAGTTTGATGTGATTGAAAAAGGCTTGAAACAGTCTAGTCGCAGTGACAGAGGGCGTGGTTCAAGTCGTCGTTCAGATAAGAAGGAAGATAAGAGAAAATCAGGACGCTCAAATGATAAGCGCAAGCATTCACAAAAAGACAAGAAGAAAAAAGGAAAGAAACCTTTTTACAAGGAAGTAGCTAAGAAAGGAGCCAAGCATGGCAAAGGGCGAGGGAAAGGTCGTCGCACAAAATAAAAAGGCGCGCCACGACTATACAATCGTAGATACGCTAGAAGCAGGAATGGTCCTGACTGGAACTGAAATCAAGAGTGTGCGAGCTGCTCGAATCAATCTCAAGGACGGTTTTGCACAAGTAAAAAATGGGGAGGTCTGGTTGAGCAACGTTCATATCGCTCCTTACGAAGAGGGTAATATCTGGAATCAGGAACCAGAACGTCGCCGCAAACTCCTGCTCCATAAGAAACAAATTCAAAAATTGGAACAAGAGACCAAAGGGACAGGAATGACCCTGGTTCCCCTTAAAGTCTATATCAAAGATGGTTACGCTAAACTCCTTTTAGGTCTAGCTAAAGGAAAGCATGACTATGATAAACGGGAGTCAATCAAGCGACGTGAGCAGAATCGCGATATTGCGCGCGTGATGAAAGCTGTCAATCAGCGATAAAAAGAGGAATGAAGATGGAAAAACTAGTTGCCTATAAACGCATGCCTTTGTGGACTAAAGAAACTATGCCAGAGGCTGTTCAGCAGAAACACAATACCAAGGTTGGGACTTGGGGGAAAATTACTGTCTTGAAGGGAGCTCTCAAGTTTATTGAATTGACAGAAGATGGTGAGGTTTTAGCTGAGCACCTCTTTGAAGCAGGAGCCGACAATCCCATGGCACAACCTCAAGCTTGGCATCGAGTCGAGGCTGCTACAGACGATGTGGAATGGTACTTGGAGTTTTATTGTAAACCTGAAGATTATTTCCCTAAGAAATACAATACTAATCCTGTTCATTCAGAGGTCCTAGAGGCTATGCAGACAGTAAAACCAGGGAAAGCCTTGGATTTGGGCTGTGGTCAAGGCCGTAATGCATTCTTTTTAGTCCAACAAGGTTTTGATGTGACAGCTGTGGATCAAAATGAACTGGCCCTTGAAATCTTGCAAAGCATTGTGGAGCAGGAAAATCTGGACATGCCAGTTGGTCTTTACGATATCAATTCAGCTAGTATTGGGCAAGCGTATGATTTCATCGTATCGACAGTTGTTTTGATGTTTTTGCAAGCAGACCGCATTCCTGCAATTATCAAAAATATGCAGGAGCATACTACGGTCGGTGGTTATAATCTTATCGTTTGTGCTATGGATACGGAAGGTTACCCTTGCTCTGTGAACTTCCCATTTACCTTTAAAGAAGGGGAATTGTCAGACTATTACAAGGACTGGGAATTGGTTAAGTACAATGAAAATCCAGGTCAATTGCACCGTCGCGATGAAAATGGCAATCGCATTCAACTACGCTTTGCGACCATGCTAGCTAAGAAAATTAAATAAACATGAATGAAGATTAGGAATTTTTCTGATCTTTTTTTTCTTTTTTTACGAATAGATAAGATAGAAGAATTGACAAAAATACGCATTATAAGTATAATTTTAGCTAGAAAGGTGACAATGAATGCCAATCACAGGTAAGGAAATGGTAAAATTAGCTCTTGCAAATGGATGGATTGAAGTTCGTAAGAGAGGAAGTCATCATCATTTTAAGAAAGAAGGAGTTCCCTATCTTGTCACTATTCCAGTTCACGGTAATGATGATCTAGGAAAAGGGTTAGAGAGAAAAATATTAAAAGATTTGGGATTGTAGTTGATTTGGAAATTGTGGAGGTGTATTATGCTAAAATCTTATCCTGCTATTTTTCATAAAGAAGGTACTGGATACTGGATTGAATTTCCGGAGTTTGGAGGTGGGACAGAGGGAGCAACGATTGAACTTGCAATGAAAAATGCTCGGGAAATGCTTGAGAGTGTTTTAGCTTCTTATATTGATGAAGGACTGGCTCTGCCTACTCCTAGTGACATTGCTGAGTTGAAAGCTCCTGATGGATTTGTGACTTTGATTCAGGTCAATCCCTTGCCTTTCGTAAAGAATAATAAAGCGATTCGAAAAAATGTTACGGTTCCAGAGTGGCTAGTCAGACTTGCAGATCGTGAGAAAGTGAACTATTCTGAAGTGTTGACACAAGCTCTTGAAAGTCGCTTGCAACTCTAAAATTATAGAATGATGAAGATTAGGAATTTTCCTGATCTTTTTTCTTTTTTTCGAATAATATAGAAAAGGAGGGAAATCATGTTTGTTGCGAGAGATGCTAGGGGAGAGTTGGTAAATGTGTTAGAGGCTAAGCTTGAGAAGCAAGAATACACCTGCCCAGCTTGTGGAGGGCAACTCCGTTTGCGTCAAGGACCAAGTGTCCGAACCCATTTTGCCCACAAATTCCTAAAAGACTGTGATTACTCCTTTGAAAATGAAAGTCCAGAACATCTGGCAAATAAAGAATCACTTTATCACTGGTTGGAAAAAGAGGCAGAGGTGCAATTAGAATACCCTCTTCCAAAGCTTAAACAGATTGCAGATGTATTTGTAAATGGCAATCTAGCTCTAGAAGTTCAGTGTAGTCCCTTGCCTCAAAAAATTCTTAAAGAGCGTAGTGAGGGCTATCGTAGTCAGGGTTACCAAGTACTGTGGTTGCTGGGTCAAAAACTGTGGCTCAAGGAGCGTTTGACTCGTCTGCAACAAGGTTTTCTCTATTTCAGTCAAAACATGGGATTTTATGTTTGGGAAGTAGACAAGGAAAAACAAGTTTTAAGGCTTAAATATCTCATCCACCAGGATCTCCGAGGCAGACTCTATTATCAAATCAAGGAATTTCCCTATGGTCAAGTTAGTCTACTGGAGATATTACGTCTTCCCTATAAGAAACAAAAAATATCTAGTTTTAGTGTTTCTCAGGATAAGGACATCTGTCGTTATATCCGGCAACAACTGTATTATCAAAATCCTATTTGGATGAAAGAACAAGCAGAAGCCTATCAAAAGGGGGAAAATCTCCTGACTTATGGGCTGAAAGAATGGTATCCACAAATTCGACCACTAGTAGGTGATTTTTGCCAAATTGAGCAAGATTTGACTAGCTATTATAAGCATTTTCAAACCTATTACCAACAAAATCCTCAAAATGATTGGCAAAAGCTTTATCCACCAGCCTTTTATCAGCAATATTTCTTAAAAAATATGGTAGAATAGAAAGGATGGAGGAATCTAATGGTATTACAAAGACATGAAATAAATGAAAAAGATACATGGGATCTATCAACGATTTACCCAACTGACCAGGCTTGGGAAGAAGCCTTAAAAGATTTAATAGAACAGCTGGAGACAGTAGCCAAGTATGAAGGCCATCTCCTGGATAGTGCGGATAGCCTACTCGAAATTACTAAATCTTCTCTTGAAATGGAACGCCAGATGGAGAAGCTTTACGTTTATGCTCATATGAAGAATGACCAAGACACACGTGAAGCCAAGTACCAAGAGTACTATGCCAAGGCCATGACTCTCTATAGCCAGCTAGATCAAGCTTTTTCATTCTATGAGCCTGAATTTATGGAGATTAGTGAAAAGCAGTATGCTGACTTTTTAGAAGCTCAACCAAAATTGCAGGTTTATCAACACTATTTTGACAAGCTCTTGCAAGGCAAGGATCACGTTCTTTCACAACGCGAAGAAGAATTATTGGCTGGCGCTGGAGAAATCTTTGGTTCGGCAAGTGAAACCTTCGCTATCTTGGACAATGCGGATATTGTGTTCCCTTATGTTCTTGACGATGATGGTAAGGAAGTGCAACTCTCTCATGGGACTTACACACGTCTGATGGAGTCTAAAAATCGAGAGGTTCGCCGTGGTGCCTATCAAGCACTTTATGCGACTTATGAACAATTCCAACACACCTATGCCAAAACCTTGCAAACCAATGTTAAGGTGCAAAATTACCGTGCTAAAGTTCGCAACTACAAGAGTGCTCGTCATGCAGCCCTCGCAGCGAATTTTGTTCCAGAAAGTGTTTATGACAATTTGGTAGCAGCAGTTCGCAAGCATTTGCCACTCTTGCATCGATACCTTGAACTTCGTTCAAAAATCTTGGGAATTTCAGATCTCAAGATGTACGATGTCTACACACCACTTTCTTCTGTTGAATATAGTTTTACCTACCAAGAAGCCTTGAAAAAAGCAGAAGAGGCCTTGGCAGTCTTGGGTGAGGATTACTTGAGCCGTGTTAAACGTGCCTTCAGTGAGCGTTGGATTGATGTTTACGAAAATCAAGGCAAGCGTTCAGGTGCCTATTCTGGTGGTTCTTACGATACCAATGCCTTTATGCTTCTCAACTGGCAGGACAATCTGGACAATCTCTTTACTCTTGTTCATGAAACAGGTCACAGTATGCATTCAAGCTATACTCGTGAAACGCAACCTTATGTTTACGGAGATTATTCGATCTTCTTGGCTGAGATTGCCTCAACGACTAATGAAAATATCTTGACGGAGAAATTATTGGAAGAAGTGGAAGACGACGCAACGCGCTTTGCTATTCTCAATAACTTCCTAGATGGTTTCCGTGGGACAGTTTTCCGCCAAACTCAATTTGCTGAGTTTGAACACGCTATCCACCAAGCAGACCAAAACGGGGAGGTCTTGACAAGCGATTTCCTAAATAAACTCTACGCAGACTTGAACCAGGAGTATTATGGTTTGAGTAAGGAAGACAATCCTGAAATCCAATACGAGTGGGCTCGGATTCCACACTTTTACTATAACTACTATGTATATCAATATTCAACAGGCTTTGCGGCGGCCTCAGCCTTGGCTGAAAAGATTGTCCATGGTAGTCAAGAAGACCGTGATCGCTATATCGATTATCTCAAGGAAGGTAAATCTGACTACCCACTCAATGTCATGAGAAAAGCTGGTGTTGATATGGAGAAGGAAGACTACCTCAACGATGCCTTTGCAGTCTTTGAACGTCGTTTGAATGAGTTTGAAGCTCTTGTTGAAAAATTAGGATTGGCATAAGATGGTTGAATCGTATAGTAAAAATGCCAACCATAACATGCGTCGCCCTGTCGTCAAGGAAGAAATTGTAGACTTGATGCGTCAGCGTCAAAAGCAAGTCACAGGTTCCTTGAAAGAATTGGAAGATTTTGCCCGTAAGGAAAATATTCCCATTATTCCCCATGAAACGGTTGCTTATTTCCGTTTTCTTATGGAAACCATGCAACCTAAAAACATTCTGGAAATTGGGACGGCTATCGGTTTTTCTGCCCTCTTGATGGCAGAACATGCGCCGAAGGCCAAGATTACAACCATTGACCGCAATCCAGAGATGATTGGTTTTGCCAAGGAAAATTTTGCCCAGTTTGACAATCGCAATCAAATTACGCTCCTAGAAGGAGATGCGGTAGATGTCTTATCAACCTTGACAGAGTCTTATGATTTTGTCTTTATGGATTCTGCCAAGTCTAAATACATCGTCTTTCTGCCAGAAATCCTCAAACATTTGGAAGTTGGAGGTGTGGTTGTCTTGGATGATATTTTTCAAGGTGGTGATGTTGCCAAGGACATTATGGAAGTTCGTCGTGGCCAGCGAACCATTTATCGAGGCCTTCAAAGACTATTTGATGCAACCTTAGACAATCCAGGACTCACCGCAACATTAGTACCTCTGGGGGACGGCATTCTCATGCTTCGTAAAAATGTAGCAAATGTTCAATTGCCTGACAGCGAATGATTTTCAGAAAAATTTAAGAAAAAATAGTAAAATAGATAGAGTAACACTTATCTCAAAGGAGTAGACATGAAGAAAAAACTATTGGCAGGTGCCATTACACTATTATCAGTAGCAACTTTAGCAGCTTGTTCAAAAGGTTCAGAAGGGGCAGATCTTATCAGCATGAAAGGTGATGTTATTACAGAACACCAATTTTATGAGCAAGTAAAAAGCAACCCTTCAGCCCAACAAGTCTTGTTAAATATGACCATCCAAAAAGTTTTTGAAAAACAATATGGCTCAGAGCTTGATGATAAAGAGGTTGATGATACTATTGCCGAAGAAGAAAAACAATATGGCGAAAACTACCAACGTGTCTTGTCACAAGCAGGTATGACTCTTGAAACACGTAAAGCTCAAATTCGTACAAGTAAATTAGTTGAGTTGGCAGTTAAGAAGGCAGCAGAAGCTGAATTGACAGATGAGGCTTACAAGAAGGCCTTTGACGAATATACTCCAGATGTAACGGCTCAAATCATCCGTCTTGATAATGAAGATAAGGCCAAAGAAGTTCTCGAAAAAGCCAAGGCAGAAGGTGCTGACTTTGCCCAATTAGCCAAAGATAACTCAACTGATGAGAAAACTAAAGCAAATGGTGGAGAAATCACCTTTGATTCTGCTTCAACAGAAGTACCTGAGCAAGTCAAGAAAGCCGCTTTCGCTTTAGATGTAAATGGCATTTCTGATGTGATTACAGCAACTGGCACACAAGCCTACAGTAGCCAATATTACATTGTAAAACTCATTAAGAAAACAGAAAAATCATCTAACATCGATGACTACAAAGAAAAATTAAAAACTGTTATCTTGACTCAAAAACAAAATGATTCAACATTTGTTCAAAGCATTATCGGAAAAGAATTGCAAGCAGCCAATATCAAGGTTAAGGACCAAGCCTTCCAAAATATCTTTACCCAATATATCGGTGGTGGAGATTCAAGCTCAAGCAGTTCATCAAAAGAATAGTCCAAATCAATGAGTCAGGGAAAAAACTCGACTTCAGGAAAAAATGAAGTAAATCTTCCCACAATAAAACGCATAGTACAAGGTTTTCAATACCTGATATTATGCGTTTTTTGGTTTTAAAGACTTTTTGACTAGCCTCATTTTTTTAACTTAATACTCAGTGAAAAGCAAAGATTAAACTAGGAAGCTAGCTGTAGGCTTCTCATAGAACAGCTTTGAGGTTGCAGATAAGACTTATGAGGTCACCAACATATATAATGTGAAGCTGACGTGGTTTGAATAGATTTTAGAAGAGTATGAGTTGGAAGTTTTAATGGATAATGCAAGATTCCATAGAATGGGTAAGCTAGAGTTCTTATGTGAAGAGTTTGGCCATAAACTTTTACCTCTTCCTCCCTACTCATCTTATACTCAATGAAAAT
>NZ_VMMM01000004.1:0-11314 GCF_013277195.1 Streptococcus sp. 2579 | reverse complement strand
ATATACGGCAAGGCGACGTTGACGCGGTTTGAATTTGATTGTAGAAGAGTATTAGTATAGAAAAGTGAATCTGAACTAGTACATCACTGCTTCTAAAACATTCTTATAAATTGATTTAAATTCTCAAATCACATTATTCAGTTCTTATTTCATTTTGCTCTACAATCCTGTTGAGAAGACACGTGTTCATATCAAAAAGGTATTGGCAAGTTGCAATACCTTTTTACGAGGCTCTTTTGTCTTATTTTTGTTTCAACTGACTATATCTCCAGAAGGCTAGGCTATAATTATGATTGATAAGAAGTATCATTCCACGTATCGAGAGTGAATGTTTCAAAATCATGGGTTTCTAGAATGGTCAGGCTGGCATTTGCTAGACTGCCATCTTTACGAAGAAGTGGTTCTTTATATCCTAGAAGAGTACGAAGACTGGCAGTAAGATTGGCACCGTGACCGACAATTAGAATACGCTCAGCTGGACTATCTTTGAGTGATTTGATAAATTGGATGGTCCGTTGCGTGGTGCTATAGAGGGATTCGGCTCCAAACATTTGAGTATCAAATTGAGCAAGATTAGTACGGAAAGCCTGGATTTGTTGCGGGTAAATAGCTTCCAAGGTTGCAATTTTCAAACCTTCCAACTTCCCCAGCTGCCATTCACGAATATTAGGAACACTTTCTAAAGGACAGGGCGTCTTGAGTTGACTTTGGATAATCTCGGCAGATCTGACTGCTCGAGGTAAGTCACTTGAATAGATCTGATCAAAAGGAATATCCTTGAGATACTGGCCTAGTTGTTTTAGGGTTTCAATGGATTCAGGAAGAAGGGGGGAATCTCCACTAGCACCTTGAAAGCGTCCTTCTTGGTTCCAGACTGTACGACCGTGGCGGACAAAGTAGAGTTTCATTACTTGCTGTCCTCCAAAATATCTACAAAGTCTGCCTTTACAAAGCTAGCCAAGTCTTGTGGCACGACGATAATGCTGTGACCAACTTCCCCAGCAGAGACAATCATTTGATCCAAGTCTAGGGCGATTTTATCGATAAAAATGGGGTAATTGTGTTTCTGACGAATTCCGACAGGATTATTGGCTCCATGAATGTAACCAGTTGTTTTTTCCAAGTCCTTTTGTGGAATCATGCTCACTTTTTTATTGCCAGAAATTTTGGCTAGTTTCTTTTCAGACAAGTGTTGAGTGATAGGGACAATTCCGATAATCGGTCCTGTCTTGTCTCCCAAAAGAGCCAAGGTTTTGAAAATCTGATCTCGTTCATAACCTTGAGGAAGCTCTCCTTCCAGGGCATTGATTTGAATCCCCTGATGTGGGATACCTGCTTTAGATAGGATTTGTTCTACTAATGTTTTTTTGACTTTAACTTTTTTTGCCATTATTTATATTTATCCTCCAATTGACTCATCCAAATACCAAGCCAAATTCCTAGAGCAAAGAAGAAGGCGATGATGACATAACCGACAAGTGAAAGACCTGTGTATTGGATACTTTCAGCGTTTCCTGCATTTGGAATCAAGATCAAAAGGGTACTTGATAGGACGATACCGATGATGAAATGATAGACGCATGAGTGGTAGTTGTTTAAGGCATAATCCATCAATTTTGAAAAAACGATGAGAGTGGCACCTGCTCCGATTCCAATCGGGAAGAAGGTTCCCAAGAGGTCAAAGGTTTTAAAACCAGTCAACATCGGAGCATAGAGACCCAAAATCAAAAGTAGATTTGATGGACTGAGGCCAGGAACCAAGACGCCAAGAGCCAGCAGTGCACCTGCTAGGACCAAATTAAGAAAGCTAGCACTTAAGGTTCCAACGACAAAATTTAAGGCATAGAGTCCTAATCCAGAAATGATAAAGGTTGTCCAGAACCAAGCTAAATCAATCTTGTCTCGGTCAGATTCTCGAGTTGATTCCTTGAGAAGGCTAGGAACTGTACCAATGATGGCACCCGCAAAGCTCCATAAGACAAAGACCTGATAATTTTCAAGCAGGTATTCAATCGGGTAGGAAAATAAGCCGATTCCCAGAAGCATACCGATGGCAACTGGAATAAAGTACAAAACATTTTCTTTAAAGTCTTTAAAGGGATGGGCCAGAAAGCCAATCATCCGTTCGTAAATTCCTAAGATTGCTGCTAGAACCCCTCCGGAAATTCCCGGTAGAATAAATCCAAGAGCAATCACAATCCCTTTGATAATGCGCGCTAACCATGAGAGCATATATTTCCTCCAACTATTTCTATTTCAAAAAATCCTTACTATATTGTATCACAATCAAACACAAAAAGAAAAAGCAAATGCTAAACAAATGCTTTTAAGGTTTTAAAAAGATTTTTCTAAAGGTTTCTTCTTTGTTTTTTAAGGGAGAGATGACGTTGATATCCAAATCGTGGTCAAAGCCGGCAATTTTTCCTTTAGATGTGTATTGGTGGATGTCATAATCTAAATCAGTTTTAGGACTGCTCTCCAAAAATCCTGAGTTTGAGCCGTAGGACGGAATCCAAACAGAAGTAAACTTGCCTGTATCAATACTGTGTTCTTCCATGAAGTAGACCCCAACGTAGATTCCGATGTTTTTAGCACCTAGTGATGCTAGTTTTGCTCGAAAGGCTTCAACACCCTCGTTCATATTGGACATGGTTTTGTCCTCCACATCTAGCCAATAGTAGCTAGGGCTGTATGGCGATGAAGCATTATAAAAAACTTCAGCAGCCTTTTCCATTTCTTGGACACTTTTTCCAGCTACATAGGCATAGACAGCAACTGGGACATTCCGCTTTTGAAGTTCAGTGATATGACTCTTATAGGCCTTGTCTATTCCATTGATAAAGGAAGCATCATTTTCTTCTGTCGTTTGAGCACCACTGTGAACACGAACAATAGCGCCTGAAATATTTTGTGAGAGGGCATCGTAGTTGATTTCCTCAGGACGCTGCCAGCCAGAGAGGTCAATAATCGGTTTGTCTAAGTGTTTCAAAGCCTGTGCTTCAATCTGCGCTATGTTGGATTTTGTTTTAAAGGATTGGTTGTCATTAAGTGGGCGATTGATGATTAAAATGAAAATTATGATCCCAAAAAAACCAAATAAAATAAGTGGATGAATTTGTTTTCTCATATCTTATAATTCTACCCTAAAAATCAAAAAAAATCAAAAAAATGGGTTAAGGAAAGGACTTTGGAGCATTTTTTCATTCAAGAGCGCGGAATGATTTGAAATATGGTATAATAAAAGGGAATTTCTAGAGAAAAGAGAAGATTATGTCAAATTATGCCATTATTTTAGCAGCGGGTAAAGGGACTCGCATGAAATCTGATTTGCCAAAAGTTTTGCACAAGGTTGCGGGTATTTCTATGCTGGAACATGTTTTCCGTAGTGTGGGAGCTATCAAACCTGAAAAGACAGTAACAGTTGTCGGACACAAGGCAGAATTGGTTGAGCAGGTCTTGGCTGGACAGACAGAATTTGTGACTCAATCTGAACAGTTAGGGACTGGGCATGCAGTTATGATGACAGAGCCTATCTTAGAAGGTTTGTCAGGTCACACCTTGGTCATTGCAGGAGATACTCCTTTAATCACAGGTGAAAGCTTGAAAAACTTGATTGATTTCCATATCAATCATAAAAATGTGGCCACTATCTTGACTGCTGAAACGGATAATCCTTTTGGCTATGGACGAATTGTTCGTAATGATAATGCTGAGGTTCTTCGCATTGTTGAGCAAAAAGATGCCACCGATTTTGAAAAGCAAATCAAGGAAATCAACACTGGAACATATGTCTTTGACAACGAGCGTTTGTTTGAGGCTTTGAAAAATATTAATACAAATAATGCTCAAGGTGAATATTATATTACAGACGTCATCGGTATTTTCCGTGAAGCTGGTGAAAAAGTTGGCGCTTATACTTTGAAAGATTTTGATGAAAGTCTTGGGGTAAATGACCGTGTAGCTCTTGCGACGGCTGAGTCAGTCATGCGTCGTCGCATCAATCATCAGCACATGGTCAACGGTGTTAGCTTTGTCAATCCAGAAGCAACTTATATCGATATTGATGTTGAGATTGCTCCCGAAGTTCAAATCGAAGCCAATGTTACCTTGAAGGGGCAAACGAAAATTGGTGCTGAGACTGTTTTGACAAACGGTACTTATGTAGTGGACAGCACTGTCGGAGCAGGAGCGGTCATTACCAATTCTATGATTGAGGAAAGTAGTGTTGCAGACGGTGTGACAGTCGGTCCTTACGCCCACATTCGTCCAGGTTCAAGTCTGGGTGCCCAAGTTCATATTGGAAACTTTGTTGAGGTGAAAGGGTCTTCTATCGGCGAGAATACTAAGGCTGGTCATTTGACTTATATCGGAAATTGTGAAGTGGGTAGCCAGGTTAATTTCGGTGCTGGAACCATTACAGTCAACTATGACGGCAAAAACAAATACAAGACAGTCATTGGCAACAATGTCTTTGTTGGTTCAAATTCAACCATTATTGCGCCAGTAGAACTTGGTAACAATTCCCTCGTTGGTGCTGGTTCAACTATTACCAAAGACGTGCCAGCGGATGCGATTGCGATTGGTCGCGGTCGTCAGGTCAATAAAGACGAATATGCAACACGTCTTCCTCATCATCCTAAGAATCAGTAGGAGCCTATCATGGAATTTGAAGAAAAAACGCTTAGCCGAAAAGAAATCTATCAAGGACCAATATTTAAACTGGTCCAAGATCAGGTTGAATTACCAGAAGGCAAGGGAACTGCCCAACGGGATTTGATTTTCCACAATGGAGCTGTCTGTGTTTTAGCAGTAACGGATGAGCAAAAACTCATCTTGGTCAAGCAGTACCGCAAGGCCATCGAGGCTGTCTCTTACGAAATTCCAGCCGGAAAATTAGAAGTAGGAGAAAATACAGACCCTGTAGCAGCTGCTCTTCGTGAATTAGAGGAAGAAACAGCCTATACAGGGAAGTTAGAACTTTTGTATGACTTTTACTCAGCCATTGGATTTTGTAATGAAAAATTAAAATTATACCTAGCAAGCGATTTGACGAAAGTGGAAAATCCGCGTCCGCAGGATGAGGATGAGACCTTGGAAGTCCTTGAAGTGAGCTTAGAAGAAGCCAAGGAATTGATCCAATCAGGTCATATCTGTGATGCCAAGACAATTATGGCTGTACAGTATTGGGAATTGCAGAAAAAATAGAGGAGGTCAATATGGGTAAACCTTTATTAACGGATGAAATGATTGAAAGGGCTAATAGAGGCGAAAAAATTTCGGGTCCCCCTTTGCTAGATGATGAGGAGACCAAGATTTTACCAACCTCTTCTTCCCGTTTTGGTTATGCCAATCCTAGGGAACATGGTTTTAGCCAGGAAACCTTGAAGATTCAGGTCGAACCGTCTATTCATAAAAGCCGTCGCATTGAAAATACCAAGAGAAATGTCTTCAATTCTAAGTTGAATAAAATCTTATTCGCTGTCATCTTTCTCTTGATTTTGCTTGTCTTAGCAATGAAACTTTTGTAATAGAAAAGGAATTGAAATGAAAATAGGAATTATTGCAGCTATGCCAGAAGAACTGGCTTATTTGGTCCAGCATTTAGAAAATGCCCAAGAGCAAGTTGTCTTAGGCAATACCTATCATACAGGCACCATTGCCTCTCATGAAGTCGTTCTTGTAGAAAGTGGAATTGGTAAGGTCATGTCTGCTATGAGTGTGGCGATTTTGGCTGATCATTTCCAAGTGGATGCTCTAATTAATACGGGATCTGCTGGAGCAGTAGCAGAGGGTATCGCTGTTGGGGATGTCGTGATTGCTGACAAGTTAGCCTATCATGATGTGGATGTCACAGCTTTTGGTTATGCTTATGGACAAATGGCGCAACAACCGCTTTATTTCGAATCAGACAAAATCTTTGTTGCCAAAATTCAAGAGAATCTATCTCAATTGGACCAGAACTGGCATCTTGGTTTGATTGCTACAGGAGATAGTTTTGTTGCAGGAAATGACAAGATAGAAGCGATTAAATCCCATTTCCCAGAAGTTTTAGCTGTTGAGATGGAGGGGGCAGCTATTGCTCAAGCAGCGCATGCCCTTAATCTTCCAGTTTTAGTTATTCGAGCTATGAGTGACAATGCCAACCATGAAGCAAACATCTCTTTTGATGAGTTTATTATCGAAGCTGGACGTCGCTCTGCCCAAGTCTTATTAGCCTTTTTGAAGGCCTTAAATTAAGCGAAAATTTGACAGTTTTTCTAGCTTATGATAAGATTTAAGTAAAGAAAAGCTAGAAAACGTTTCAGAGGATATTATGAGTATTGAAATGACCGTCAGTGAGATTGCAGAGGTCTTAGGATTATCTCGCCAAGCAATCAATAACCGTGTCAAAGAATTACCAGAAGAAGACACAGATAAAAATGACAAAGGGGTAACAGTCGTTACCAGAAGTGGCTTGATTAAGCTAGAAGAAATCTATAAAAAAACGATTTTTGAAGATGAGCCTGTCAGTGAAGATGTCAAGCAACGTGAACTGATGGAGATTCTAGTTGATGAGAAGAATGCAGAAATTCTTCGTCTCTATGAACAATTAAAAGCCAAGGATCGTCAGTTATCAGAAAAAGACGAGCAGATGCGTATCAAAGACCGTCAGATTGCTGAGAAAGACAAACAACTCGATCAGCAGCAACAATTGACCCTTCAAGCCATGAAGGATCAAGAAAATCTTAAGCTAGAGCTGGACCAAGCAAAAGAAGAAGTCCAATCCACTAAAAAAGGCTTTTTTGCTCGTTTATTTGGAGGATAATCAAGGAGCTGTTTAGGTTAAATGCTAACCTGATGGCTTCTTTTGTTTGTGAATAGTATAGTTGATTAGAACAGAGATAGTATAGGAGAGGTAGAAAATGGAACGATTAGAAGATTACATTGCTTTTGACTTAGAATTTAATCAGCATGAAGGACAAACACACTTGATTCAAGTATCGGCAGTGCGTTTTAGAGATGGTCAGGAAATCGATGCCTATGATTCCTATGTTCATACCAATGTACCTTTAAAAAGTTTTATCAATGGTTTGACAGGGATTACAGCTGAGACCTTAAAAGATGCTCCTTCAGTGGAGGAAGTCATAAAAGAATTCCAAGAGTTTGTGGGTTCTTTGCCGATGGTTGGGTACAACGCTGCTAAAAGTGATTTACCTATTCTAGCAGAGCATGGTTTAGATTATAGTCAGCAGTATAAGGTGGATTTGTATGATGAAGCTTTTGAACGTCGGAGCTCGGATTTACATGGTATTGCCAATCTCAAGTTGCAAACTGTTGCCTCATTTCTTGGATTTCAAGGTCAGTCCCATAATAGCTTGGAGGATGCTCGGATGACGGCGCGTGTGTATGAGTCCTTCCTAGAATCAGATCAAGCTAGAGAATTGTTAGAGACGGAAAGTAGCTTATCAAACAATCCTTTTGGTGGCTTGGACTTATCTCAATTATTTGACTAGGAGTGCCTATGAAACCTGAAAAACCTAAAAAATTGGGTTTTAAACAGATTTACCTCAATCTTGATAAAATCCTCTTTCTCTTTTTCTTAATTTTTATGATAGTGGAGTATTTGTGGGTCCCATTCAATTCATGGTTGGCTAGCTTCTTATTAGATCAGACAGGTTATCTTTTTATTTCCTATAATAATGTCTTAGCCATCCTCACTCATTCTCCATTGATTAGTCTAGCTTTTTTAGCCTTGATTGTCATTAACCTTCTGGTTGCTTATTTTCAAATAGGACTCCTCTTTATTGGTGCTCGTCATCTTCTCTATCATGAAAAGCGAAGGCTAATTGAGTATATCCGCAAGGTTTTCCATGAAAGTTTTGGATTTATGAAAAAGCTAACTTGCGCTAAAGCCTTGTTTATCTTTTTCTATATAGCTATGCTTTTTCCTTTTATACGGAAAATGCTGAAGATTTATTATCTCAATAAAATCGTTATTCCAGAGTTTATCCAAGATTATTTAGAAGATAAATATTGGATGTGGTGGCTGAGCATCCTACTTCTATCTCTTATTTTTCTCTATATCTCTGTCAGATTGATGTTTGCCCTTCCGAAGATTGTATATGATCAGCTGACTGTTCGAGAAGCAGTGATGTTTAGCTTGGAGAAAACCAAGAAAAGAGTTGCTTTTTATGCTTGGAATTTATTTTATATCTTGCTAAAGGCAAATTTATTATTTTATCTTCCTTTGATTCCTTTGTTATTGGCTCAAACTTTGGTAGATGACATCACTCAGAGAGAGTCTCTGATTCTTGGTATTTTGAATTTTGTTGTGATTAAAAATCTTTATTATATGGCTCTGACTTACTTTTTGGTTAAATTTGTTTCATTTTTGACAGGAAAGGAGCTGGATATGCTTCCTCGGAGAGAAAAAGATCACATCATGCGATGGGGAGTCATGACTTGTGCCAGTCTTTTCTTTGCCTTAGAAGGTTATATTTATCTGGAGGCTCCCATGGTTCATCTACCTCAGCTTATTTCTCACCGAGGGGTTTCCAATGCAAATGGGATTCAAAATACAGTAGAGTCCTTGGAAACTACAGCACAACTCAAACCAGACTTGGTGGAGACGGACGTGCAGGAGACAAAAGATGGGCAGTTTGTCATGATGCATGATGCAAACTTGAAAAATCTAGCAGGTATCAATAAAAGTCCTCAAGACTTAAACTTGGAGGAGCTTAAAGGGATTGATATTTTTGAAAATGGCTACCAGACTAAAATTTCAAGCTTTGAAGACTATCTCAGTCGAGCCAACGAACTTGGTCAAAAATTACTAATTGAAATCAAAACCAGTAAAAAAGATAGTCCAGACATGATGGACCGCTTTTTAGCCCGTTATGCTGCAAAGCTCAAGATTTATGGGCATCAAATCCAATCTTTAGACTACCATGTTGTTGAAAAAGTAAGACAGTATGATGCCGAACTGCCAGTTTATTTCATCATGCCTTACAATTCTGTCTTTCCTAAAACAAGGGCGACAGGATATACTATGGAGTACTCGACCTTGGATGAATATTTTGTAAGCAAACTATGGACAACAGATCAGAAACTTTATGTATGGACTGTCAATGATTCAGAAGCTATCAACAAATCGCTTCACTTAGGAGTAGATGGAGTGATTACAGATGATTTGGAAAAAGTTCAGTGGGAAATAGAAGTAGCCCAAGAAGATCCAGAATATACGGATTTGCTTTTGAAAAAAGCATTGGAATTCTTTGAATTTTAGTAATAAAAAAGAGGAACAACTATTCCTCCCATGATAGGTAAGTATTCTTGTGAATGCTTGCTTTTTTGTGGTTGCAATTCGTTTACGATAAATGTATGTCTTGTTTTTATTTCAATCAACTTTATAGTAATTTGAGATTGGAATAGTACATTACAACTTCTAAAATGGTACTAAAAATTGGGAAAATTCCTTTATTCTCTATATCCATTAGAAAGAATTGATTAAAAATTAGGAGATTTTTAATTTCTTTTCCGAATAAATAGATAGAAGCATCAAATCTAGTAAATTAGATTAAAAAATGTGCTATAATGAAAGGAGAAGAAATATGACTGTACGTCATCCGGGCATTAGCCCGACCAACGATTTGGTTGCTAAGAAAATTTTTAGCAATCCAGAAATCACTTGTCAATTTATTCGCGATATGCTGGACTTGCCAGCAAAAAATGTAACCATTTTGGAGGGAAGCAATATTCATGTACTACCTTCTCTGCCTTATTCAGCCCAAGATTTCTATACCAGTATAGACGTTTTAGCTGAACTAGACAATGGCACTCAAGTTATCATTGAGATTCAAGTTCATCATCAAAATTTTTTCATCAATCGCCTGTGGGCTTACTTGTGCAGTCAGGTCAATCAAAACCTAGAAAAAATTCGCCAACAAGAAGGCAATACTCATCAAAGTTACAAACATATCGCTCCTGTCTACGCCATTGCAATTGTAGACAGCAACTACTTCCAAGATGACTTAGCTTTTCACAGTTTCAGTATGCGCGAGGACACGACAGGTGAAGTCTTAACTATCACAAATAACGGTCAAGAAAACCATCTAGTCAAAATGGCGTTCTTAGAACTAAAAAAATATAGAGAAACCAGCAAAGACAAGGTTCGCAAGCCGTGGTTGGAGTTTTTCGGCAACAAGCCCTTTACCCAGCAACCCGAGCGAGCTATCAGCCAAGCAGATCAACTGCTGGACTATAAGAGCTGGTCCGAGGAGGACAGNNCTACGTATGCGAGAAGAACAAGCCTTGTTAGCGCAGGACTATGCCTTGGAACAAGCTGAGGAAAAAGGTTTAGAGAGAGGTCGTGCAGAAGGCGGTTTCGCGATGTTAGCAAATCTAGTTCGCCAACATGTATTAAGCACTGAATTTGCCAGCCAACAGCTGGGTATGACTGTGGCTGAGTTTGAGGTACTGTTGAAAGAACATGAGTGAGAAATCTGTAAATATTATACGATATGAAAACAATTAAAAAGAATAGCTAAATTTCTTGATGGAAAAGAGATTAGCTATCTTTTTTGTTAGGAAAGTTTGAACTTTTCACTTTCTTTTCCGAATAAATAGATAGAAGCATCGAATCTAGTAAATTAGATTAAAAAATGTGATATAATGAAAGGAGAAGAAATATGACTGTACGTCATCCGGGCATCAGCCCGACTAATGACTTGGTAGCTAAGAAAATCTTTAGCAATCCAGAAATCACTTGTCAATTTATCCGCGATATGCTGGATTTACCAGCAAAAAATGTGACGATTTTGGAGGGAAGTAATATTCATGTCTTGCCTTCTCTACCCTACTCGGCTCAGGACTTCTATACCAGTATAGACGTCTTGGCGGAGTTGGATAATGAAACCCAAGTAATCATTGAAATCCAAGTCCACCATCAGAATTTTTTCATCAATCGCCTGTGGGCTTATCTGTGTAGTCAGGTCAATCAAAATCTCGAAAAAATTCGTCAGCGTGAAGGTGATACCCACCAGAGTTACAAGCATATCGCACCTGTTTATGCAATAGCTATTGTGGATAGTAATTATTTCCAAGATGATCTAGCTTTCCACAGTTTCAGTATGCGCGAAGACACGACAGGTGAAGTCTTAACCATCACAAACAATGGACAAGAAAACCATCTAGTCAAGATGGCATTCTTGGAATTAAAGAAATACAGAGAAACCAGCAAAGACGAGGTTCGCAAGCCGTGGTTGGAGTTTTTTGGGAACAAGCCCTTTACTCAACAACCCGAGCGAGCTATTAGTCAAGCAGACCAACTGCTAGA
>NZ_VMMM01000031.1:0-964 GCF_013277195.1 Streptococcus sp. 2579 | reverse complement strand
TCAGGTCGGCTATGTATCGTCGCCTTGGTGAGCCGTTACCCCACCAACTAGCTAATACAACGCAGGTCCATCTGGTAGTGATGCAATTGCACCTTTTAAGCAAATGTCATGCAACATCTACTCTTATGCGGTATTAGCTATCGTTTCCAATAGTTATCCCCCGCTACCAGGCAGGTTACCTACGCGTTACTCACCCGTTCGCAACTCATCCGGAGAAGCAAGCTCCTCCTTCAGCGTTCTACTTGCATGTATTAGGCACGCCGCCAGCGTTCGTCCTGAGCCAGGATCAAACTCTCATTAAAAGTTTGAGTTCTCACTCATTTCTGTCACTGACAGATTTATTGTTTTTTCATTGTTCAGTACTACAACCTTAGTTGTAGTGCCCTGCACATTGGTTCGTCTTGTTCAGTTTTCAAAGGTCTTTGTCACTCGCTTCCCTCAAGCGACAACTATATTAGTATATCACAGTCGCTTTCGCTTGTCAACACTTTTTTGAAACTTTTTTAAACTTTTTTCATCAAGTATTTCCAACTGCAACATACCCATAGTCCGTACGGGATTCGAACCCGTGTTACCGCCGTGAAAAGGCGGTGTCTTAACCCCTTGACCAACGGACCAGAGTTGTTATTTTCAACTCTTACTATTATACCGACTTTTCAAACTTTGTCAACACCTTTTTTAAACTTTTTTTATTTTTTTGCATGAATTCCTAATGGGTACGGATGTCAAACTCCTTAAACACAATACGTAAGTCCTTTAGGACTCTTTGACGCCCTCGGAATCGTTCATTTCTTAAAATGCGTTCTAGCTCTTCTTGTTGCTCTTTAGTTTGTTTGTTTCTATAATCTCTTAGTGTTTCATGAAAGAGATAATAGTCATCTAGCCACAGACCTCCCTCACTTATACGATGACTGATCTCGCCTACTTCTTCATAAGGTTCTTTATTATATCTTCGTTTGTGGCT
>NZ_VMMM01000030.1:0-3158 GCF_013277195.1 Streptococcus sp. 2579 | reverse complement strand
TTTTCAGGTGTTGCTTCTTTAACTACTGGTGCTGTCGCTCTTCTTTCATCACTAAACCAGGAACCACGTTCTCGTGGATTACCATCGTTTACGTTATTATTTACTTCGATAACAGTGAGCGCTCTAAATTTATCTGTTCCTATCTTATTAACTCCAGGCTTATAATCAGACTGGGTAATAGTAATTTTGCGTGCAGAACCATCCCCATCATTATTAGGAGATATATCTTTAGAGGCAAGTATATTATAACCTTCCGGATAAGCTAATCCATCCGGACTCCCTCCATAATTAGAAATATCCGAACCTCCGGTTACCAAATATACTTTCATCTTTGCGCCATTAGGTAATTTAGGAACATAAGGAATTGTCACATCAATATTAGGTTTTTCATTAGCTTTACCTGCTAAGCTCGGGACACTTGCATCTGTACTATCATTTGGTGTATTAATAGTCGGCTTCTGAAAAGGGAGATAGTATCCAAATTGTGTCGTCTGACTACCACTTGAAGTAGTTACTGTTACATTCAATAAATACTGACCACTGCGCGGAGTAGTTCCGTCGAAAGTCAAAGATGCTTCACTCCCATTGACAGAAGATGCGACCTTTAAACCCATGTTTTCATGACCAGTTACAGATATGCTAGTAATTTTCTCATGATTTGATTTAGCACTAATTTTCAAAATATTACCAAATACTCTATCTCCACCTGGTACTACTAGTATATTAGAAACCTCTATTTGTTTACGTACTGCATTCCATCTCCCAATTGTTAATCCTGTTATATTCCGTCTTTTTCTTACATGAACTCCTCTTTCCTCAGAATTTTCCTCACTATCATTTTTTGACATCATCACTTGATTACCATCCAGTAACTTGTGAGCTTTTTCGACAAGTTCTCCAGAAATCTTTCCGTCGTCTGAAAGTCCTAACTTTTCGTTGATAGTATCGGCTAAGTTTTTAAAAGCTACTGCAGACTCAGGATTAGATTCTTTCAATCTTTTAGATGCATCTATCAATTTATCATATAACTGATACCCGTCTTCTTCTTGAGATTGCTCTGTCTTATCTGCTACCACAGCTTCTTCTTTGTCAGTTAAGGATTTTTCTTCCAACTCTGGTTGAGCTTCTTTTTTATCTTTTTCTACCTCGGACACGGGAGATGATTCACCAGACACAGGTTTAACTACACCATCAACTTTTTCGTCACCTTTATTCTCTACTGTTTCCTCAGCTTTTCCTTCACCATCTTTAGCTTGGCTGTCTTGCTCTTTTCTCTCTGTCGCTTGAGTGTTTGGTTTAGCTCCTTCTTGTTCTACGTTAAGATTTTGATTGCTTGTATCTGATGGCGGTAAGACAGATGGATTCCCAGTGTTGCCATTTCCATCCTGACTGACCACTTCTGTATTTGCTTCCGCCGCCTGAACTTCTGTCGCTGGATTAGCCACAAAAAAGACAGACCCTAGCAAGACTGAGGCTGCTCCAATTGAAAACTTGCGTATAGAAAAGCGTTGGCGCTCATTCATTTTAAACTGTTTCATAGTTTTTCCTTTCTTTCTACCCTGTCTTTGCTCCTCTAGCCATGTTCATACAGGCATCAACTCGCAATAAAAACAGGAAAACATGACCTTTTTTCATCTTAAACAAATGACAAAAAACCCATTGTTTACTAACACTTCATTATATCAACTTAGTTCCTTTCCTTCAACCTCACTTTGTTTTAGAAAATCGATAATTATATATATATATATATATATATGCACAAGGCTTATTTTAAAGGATTTAGAGGCTACTTATTTGTAAATTTAGTATATTTTCCATTATTTTCAGAAATTTTAAATTTATATGACATTCAAACGAAACTGTTCGTCTTGCTATCCATCGCCAGAAAGACCTATCCTAGACTCAGCAAATAAAAAAACAGGCTCTCCGAAAAATCAGAAATCCTGAGATATTATTTGATATAACTCCTATCCCAAATCACTTGATGTAGGCTCTCCCAGCTTTGTCGAGTAGCAGAGGTAGACTAACCATGACAAAAATCAGCCATAGCCAGACTCATAAAAGCCCAGATAAATATAGGAGAGAAGCAAGAGAAAGGCCGATAGCAAAACCATACCCAAAGTCTCTCCAAAATTCCTACAAATAAATAGGAGCCAAAGAAGAGATAAAGGATAAAGAGACTAAAGCAAAAACGCTTGCCTGTCTTTTAGTACAAAAAGCACACCTTGGCTAGATGGTGTGCTTGACCATTATTGCTGATTTTACAACAATGTCTCAAACTCAGTGACAGTCATTTCCAATTGCTCGCTCGCAACCTCAGATGTCAAAAGACCTTGACGGACTAGATTTAGTAGCATGGACAAACTTCCTTCGACTTTCCCACGCTCCAGTCCCTGTTCAAGACCCTCTGCACGACCACGTTCAAGACCACGTTCTAAGCCCTTTTCCTCAGCTTGTTCCAAAGCATAGTCCTGTGCCAACAATGCCTGTTCTTCGCGCATACGTAGTTGACTAAACATCTTCCTGTCCTCCTCGGACCAGCTCTTGTAGTCCAGCAGTTGGTCTGCCTGGCTGATAGCTCGCTCAGGTTGTTGGGTAAAGGGTTTATTCCCGAAAAACTCTAACCATGGTTTGCGAACCTCGTCTTTGCTGGTTTCTCTGTATTTTTTAGGTCTTATTTATGATCGTCTTTCAATAATTCTTCAAACTCAGAGACAGTCATGCCCAGTTGCTGACTGGCAACCTCAGAAGTTAGAATACCTTGACGGACTAGATTTAGTAGCATGGACAAACTTCCTTCGACTTTCCCACGCTCCAGTCCCTGTTCAAGACCCTCTGCACGACCACGTTCAAGACCACGTTCAAGACCACGCTCTAAACCTTTTTCCTCTGCTTGTTCCAAGGCATAGTCCTGCGCTAACAAGGCTTGTTCTTCGCGCATACGTAGTTGACTAAACATTTTTCTGTCCTCCTCGGACCAGCTCTTGTAATCTAGCAGTTGGTCTGCTTGACTAATAGCTCGCTCGGGTTGTTGAGTAAAGGGCTTGTTCCCAAAAAACTCCAACCACGGCTTGCGAACCTCGTCTTTGCTGGTTTCTCTGTATTTCTTTAATTCCAAGAATGCCATCTTGACTAGATGGTTTTCTTGTCCATTGTTT